>CAYSZE010000275.1:0-17496 GCA_964435255.1 uncultured Oligoflexia bacterium | reverse complement strand
TGTAAAAGCCAAATGAGACCAACCATTTTTTAAAGCAGCTTCTGGAACAGCTAATAAAAATGAAGTTTGTAATAAAATATAGAGCAGAGCTCCTAATAAAACGGAACCTATAATAGCTTTGGGAATATTTTTTTGCGGATCTTTAGTTTCCGCAGCCATCATAATCCCAATTTGAAAGCCGTTAAAAGAAAATACGATACCTGCTACTGCAAGTGCTGAAAAAATCCCCTGCCATCCATATGGAGCAAAACCACCAGCGGATTCCAAAGTTAAATTATGCGTACCGTTTGCATTCAAAAAGAAAATGAGGATGGCTAATGCTGGTACTGCTAATTTCCAAATACTAAATACCTTATTTGTGTCAGACATGAATTTTACGCCTCTTGTGTTAATAAAGACGAGAAGAAGCATAAGAAATGTCGCAGTAATATAACCACTTACCGTTAGATGATGAATGTTATTTTCAACACGAGTCAAGGAAGGGAAAAAATTGGTCATATATTGTATGGTAGCCTGAACTTCAATGGGAGTTAAAACTAAAAATGATAACCAAGAAATCCAACCTAATAAAAACCCAGCTAATTTTCCATGGGTAAAGAAAGGATAATTAGCTATTCCACCCGCTATTGGAAATAATGTGCCAAGTTCTGCAAATGTAAGAGCAATAACTATTATAAAAAATGTGGCAATTAACCAAGATATAATAGCTGCAGGGCCGGCTAGTTGGGAGGCATATAAGGAACTAAAAAGCCAACCAGAACCAACCATCGCTCCAATAGAAGCGAACATGACTCCACCTGCACCTATTTGTCTTTTAAATTGCATACATAGTCTCCGAAGGAAAAAGTTCAACTAGTGTAAAATCAACACATGGTTTAACTGAAAATTGGCCTCTTGTCTAATAAATCCTAAAAGCATCCCATTTTTGTTGATTTATTGTATTAATGGCAATTGGTTATAGTGACTTTTTCTTTGGTAAGCTGGGTTGGTAGACTTATGGGAAATGGGTTGATAATCTGCAAGTGAGTTTTGAATGGTAGCATAATTAATCCACTAATTTATTAATTTTTTAAGGAGTCTAAATGAAAGGTGATATAAATGTTATTAAAGCTTTAAATGAAGTTTTAACGGGAGAACTGACTGCTATTAATCAATATTTTTTGCATGCAAGAATGTGTAAAAACTGGGGATATTATAGAATTGCTGACAAAACTTATAAAGAATCTATCGAAGAAATGAAGCATGCTCAAGACCTGCTGGATAGAGTTCTTTTTTTAGAGGGTATTCCGAATTTACAAAAGTTGGATAAATTAAATATCGGTGAAACAGTTAAAGAGCAATTAGAAGCCGATCTTGCCCTTGAATTTACCGCTTTAAACAGGCTCAAACATGGTATTGAAGTCTGCAAAAATGCTAAAGATTATACAAGTGCTGAATTATTAGAAGATATTCTAGAAGATGAAGAAGAGCATATAGATTGGCTTGAAACACAATTAGGCTTGATTAAGGATATTGGATTTGAGAATTATCTTGCTCAGCAATTACATGAGAAATCTTAAGCTGTGTCATATTTGCGGTATGACAACACTCATTTGCTATAAAACCTTCCAAAGCTTCCAAACAACAGCCACAACCTGTTCCTGCTAAACTCAATTCTTGTATGCCTTCTTTTGTAACAACACCCTGACAAATAAGAGATTTAATCTCATTACAAGAAACTCCATAGCATAAACACATCAACATGAAAAAACCTCGCACATAAAATTAAATGTGTCTTCATCGTCACAAATTTAACATACTTGAGAACAGTTCTCAAGCTTTAATGATAATTGTTCTCATTTGTAAAAATGACATAATGAACACCTTGATATTTGATTTTTTATATTAGTAAATAATCTTTTGGCAGCATGTGTCTTTTTTTCTGTCTAAGGGTAATTTACAAAATGAACACACAACGAAGAGAAATTGCTATTATTGGAGCAGGAATTTCAGGAATTAGAACAGCATATTTGTTAGCAAAAAATTCTCCTAATAATATTCAAAAAATAGTTATATTTGATAAAAGTGAAACTATTGGTGGAGTGTTAAAAAATACATGTATAAATAACTACAGATTAGAACATGGTGCCCAAGGGGTTTTATTGTCACGAAGTTCTTTTTGGAATTGTTTGAAAGATGTTCAATTAGAAAACTCAGTATTATTACCGCCTAAAAAAGCCAACACGCGTTATATATTAACACCTAATCATTGTGTAGCCATCACACCGAACATTTTTAATCGTAGGAAAAATGGTCTACTACGGTTTAGAGATTTATTCCGCATTTTAGCTTAAATATTTATAAAAAAACCCACTCATTCAAATATGAATGACACATTATACACCTTTTTTTCTCGGCATTTTGGTAAAAAATTTACTGACTCTTTTTTAGTATCTTTAACTTTTGGAATTTGGGGAGGTGGTGCAAAAAAAATATTAGTGAGGCACGCGTTTCCTAAACTAATAAATTTAGAAAACGGTTATGGTAGTTTATTAAAAGGATTATTTTTTAATTTTTGTAGAAGTAAATTGACTAAAGAAAAGAAACCAGATTCTCATAAAGGATTGGGAAGTTTCGAACTTGGAATGCATCATTTAGTTCAATCTATTTTTAATGAGTTAGTAAAAGAGTGTAAACATAAAAATATTGAAATTGAAGTTAAACTAAAAACAAATGTGCAAAATATCACTAAAATTTCAGAAAATATTTTTATTGAATTTTGCGAAGACAAACTATTAAAAAAATTAGCTTTTCATAGTGTCATTTATACTGGGCAACCTTGGCGTGATCAAAATTTAGCTTTTATGGTTGATAATATTAATTATGAAGAATTGCAAAAAGCATTAGAAGTATTAAAAACAATAGAATCGCATAGTATAGCTGTCGTTGGTTTGGGAACCAAAGAAAGAAATCAGGAATCGCCTAACGGTTTTGGAGCATTAGCTGGAGAGTGGTCTAAAGATATTTTAGGAGTTATTTTTGTGCATTCCACCTATCCTAAACATGCCCCTGAAAATAGTTGTTTATTTAGGGTTTTAATTGGTGGAGATAGAAATATAAAAGTAATAGAAAAAAATGATTCTGAATTAATTCATATTGCGAAGGCTAGATTATTAGAAACAAATATAGTAACTCATCAATTAAATTATGATTTTGAACATGTCATAAAATGGGAAAACTATATTCCTTTAGCGACTGTTAAACAAGATAAAATTATGGAATCTATTTGGAAAATAGAAGCTATTATGCCTGGTCTCTTTTTTGCTGGTAATTATATAAAGGGCCCAGCAATATCTGATTGTTTAGAACAAGCTGAAGTTGTTTGTAAAAATGTATTGGCTTATCATGCTGACAAAAAAAATTATTTTGAAACTTAAAAATATAGATATATTTATTCAGAAAAAACAAACTATAAAACACTTTTTTAAGTAATTGTTAATAATTTAATGAAATATTAAATTATTTTTCTATTGTGTTTACAATTAAAAAAGCTTTGAAGTCCTTTTCAGACTTCAAAGCCTTCAGCTTTTATAGACACCAATCAAACTTATTTTAATTTAGCTAATAAGTGCGATAACCATAATGGCAAATGGTGTTTGTTATTTGCCGCAGTTTGTGCTGGTGCTGCTGGTTTAGATGCATCGCTTGCTGGTGCTGCTGGAGCTGCTGGAGCGGCTGGTTTAGATGCATCACTTGCTGGTGCTGCTGGTTTAGATGCATCACTTGCTGGAGCTGCTGGTGCTTCAACTTGAGATTGAATTGGTAAAGTTGCAACAGCTACGCTTGCACCAACCAAAGGACCTGCAATAGAGTCAAGATCTGAACCTAAATACCCATCATCACTAGCTGTAACTTCATCTAATTTCAAATCAGAAGCCGCTGTACCAATAGTATTAACTGAAATGACTGGTGTACTTGGTGCGGATATAGAGGCACTTGCTGCTGCGCTTGCAGGTACAGAAGAGCTAGCAGCAGTAGGCTGCGCTACATCAGCCGCAGGTTGAGCCACTGGTTTTACAAATTTCCCACCAACGATATCAAAGCATTCTTTACCTTCAACATCACATTTAATGACTGCACCAAATGTTTTACCTTGAAGATCTTTTCTTCCAATGGCTCCAACATAAATTGATTTACCATCTTTTGCTAATGCAACGCTAGAACCAAATTTATCATTTTTCTCAAAAGTTAATCCAGCAGTTACTTTAGAAGTTCCACCAATAAAATCAGCACAACCGCTTCCATCAATACTACATTTAATCAAACCACCAATGTCATAAGTTGAAGGTTTTAATGCGCTTTGGTCTCTGCCAGGAACGCCAATGTATAAAAATTTACTATCGCCAGTCATACTTTCTGCAAAATTATCATTTGTTATTAATGATAGAAGAGATGTACCTAAATTTAAAGAAAGACAGTTACTACCATCAGCTTCACATTTAGTTACTTTACCAATTCCACCTTGAGATCCGATAAAAACATTTTTTTCATTAGCAAAAATACTTGAACCAAGACCATAAGTACCTAACAAAGAAGCATTTGCTAATACTTGAGTAGAAGAATTTGTGCTATTACCACCCAAAAAGTCTACGCATTCTGTACCATCTAATTTGCACTTAATTAATGCACCTTTAATTTTTTTCTCAGAACCTTTTCTTTCAGGTGCCCCAATATAAAGGTTACTTGCTGTTGCAAACATACTTTTACCTAAATATTGTTTAGGTTGGTATAAGTCATCAAGGTTTAACGCTTCACCATTTTTACCAGAAAGATCAAATTTATATACTGAACCAGAACCACTTTGTTTATTAGCTGCGCTAACAAAAATATTATTAGCAGTAACAACAATGCTAGTTCCAAATTTATCCCCTTCTTGTAACTTTAAGCTAGCCGCTGAAGCTACAGAAGACTCATCATCACCACCTAAGAAAGTTTTACATGAACTTCCATCAGGATTACAAATTAAAACAGCCCCTTTGCCTTTAAATGCATTTGGTGCGCCAACTAACAAATAATCTTGTGTCGTTGGAGCTGCTGGCTTTTGCTCGTGTGATACTTGAACGTCGCTTGACTGAGTTGCTGCAGAATCTCCTGAAGAAGATTTTTTACAGCCAACAACTGCAAAAGCTATTGACGAAATCGTCAATGATATTTTGTAAAAAGTAGACATAACACACAGACCTTTCCTGAAATGGGTGTGAAAAGTAAAATGCCAAACTATTAAGCATTTTACTGTCTGATGATTTTTTACATAAGAGTTGGTTTCATTATCATTACAACAAAATTAATTACGTTAATTTAATGCTAATGTTTTTCTTTATTTTTATACTTTATTTTAATTAATTAATTTATTTAATATAAGTAAATATATAAAATATTCAATTTTTTTCTTATTATATCATTATGTTATATAAGAATAAATAATACTAAATTAGATGTAGAATAAAGTACCAATACCTACTGCTCTAAAGGTAAATATTAATTAAAGTACCAATACCTACTGCTCTAAAGGTAAATTTTGAATTTGATAAAATTCTGCCTTTGAAAGGGTATTCACAATATCAATTATAACAAAAATTTTACTTTCAATTTTCCCAAGACCTTTAATATAATTTAACTTATTATGATCTAATGCTTCTGGTATTTCAATCTGTGATTCAGATAAAGTAATAACATCTTGCACAGCTTCTATAGCGATTCCTATTAACCCAACTTCACAATCAATAATAATAACACAAGATTCTTTTGATCTTTCCAAACTTCCTAATCCAAATTTTGCTCTTAAATCTATAACAGGAATTATTTTTCCTCTTAAATTCATAACTCCAATAATAAATTCAGGCGTTTGTGGAATAGGCACAATATCTACCATTTGATTAATTTCACGCACAGTTTCGATACCAATACAAAATAGTTGTGAGTTTAATCGAAAGGTTAAGTATTGATTTAAAACATTGCTTTTATCGTTAAAAATTCCGTAATTCATTATTAAATACCTTTAAAATCCATCATTAACATCTAATTTTTTTATTTTTACTACTTTTTCTTCTTGAATACTCCTATTTCCAAAAGGAATAATTTCTTCATATTTAGACTTTTCTCGATTATATTTGTGCATTTTATTTTTTGAAAAATTTGATCTATTTATACTTAAATTTAATGGACTATTTATTTCATATTTTTCAGAAAAACTATTTAGTCCCTGTTTATAATCTAATCCACCAATTATATTTTCCAATTCACTTACCATACTTTGTAGGGCTTCAGCTTGGGATGACAATTCTGTTGAAGAAGACGCCACTTCTTCGGCTGAATTCGCATTATTTTGTGTAGATGTGTCTAATTGAGTCATGGCAATATTTATTTGCTCAATACCTTCAGCCTGTTGTTGTGAAGCTGAAGAAATTTCTTCATTAAGTTCTGATATTTTTTTAATAGAAGACACAATATTTTTTAAAACAACTCCGCTTTGTTCGGCAATTTTTGAGCCTTGTTCTGATTTTTGGACTGAGTTACGGATCAAATTATTTATATCTTTTGCTGCCGTGGCACTTCTTTGAGCTAAATTTCTTACAGCATCGGCAACCACTGCAAATCCTCTTCCCTGTTCTCCAGCACGTGCTGCTTCAACTGCAGCATTTAAAGCTAGTAAATTGGTTTGAAAAGCAATATCATCTATAACATTTATAATTTCTTCTATTTGTTTTGAACTTTTAGCAATATCTTCCATCGATTGAATCAAGCGTTTTATTTCAATTTCTCCTTCATCAGCCGATTTGCTGCTCAGCACCGATAAAGCCGCTGCTTCTTTAGCATGATTTGCATTAAGTTTTACCATACTAGACAATTCTTCTATAGATGCGACTGTTTCTTCAAGAGAGGAAGCACTGTTTGAAGCCCCATTTGATAACTGCTGACTTGCAGAAGAAAGATGATTACTAGCAGTATTAACTTGATAACTCGATGAACTTATTTTTTCAGTAATATGTGTTAACTTTTTTGATAAATTGAATGAAATTAAAGTACCAAAAATCAACAAAAAAACGCACCCACTAACTGCCGTCACTATCACAGTTAATTTTATAGTTGACATTAAATCTTCAGTTTCTTTTACTAATTTATCATTTAAATCTAATGAATATTGCACGGACTCTTCAAGGCTTTTTACGACTTCTACAACCTTTGGTGCAAAATATGTTAACATAATTTTTTTCATCTCATCATCAGCTACCTTATTATTTTTTTCAAGAGCATTCATTGCTTCAAAAGCTTTTTCTTTCATTATGGGCCATTGTGAATTTAAAACTTCTCTAAATTCACTGCCCTTTGTTGTTAATTTATTTTGTTTATATCCTTCATATACTTTATCAAAATCAATGATAACACTTTTAGCTTTTTCAATTGCAGCTGTTCTTTTATCAAAATTATTATCTTGTGCATGAGCAATCCATAATAATCTACCTAAAACATTAATATTATTCATGAGTCGCACTTTTCCAAGTGTTATTTGCATACGACTATTAGCAAATGAGTCTAGTTTTTCTCCTTGCGACTTAATTCCATTCATAGAAACAATACTAACAAAAGAAAGAAGGAGAATAGGAATTAATATCATTAAGAGAAGCTTGCCTTTAATGCCTTTAAAAAGGCTTGAAAATGAATTCATAATTTCTCCTAATTATTTAAAATTTTTTCAAGAGTGTTTTCTGAATTTACTTTAGATAATATTTCTAATGGAATAGTTTCTAATGAAATAATTTTATCTACAGCACCAATTTTTATGGCCTCTTTAGGCATTCCAAAAACAACACTGGTTTTTTCATCTTGTGCAAAGGTAAACCCACCAGCATTTTTTAATTCCAACAGACCTTCTGCGCCATCACGCCCCATACCAGTTAAAATAATACCAATGGCATATTTCCCAACAGATTTAGCAATAGATTTTAATAAAATATCTCCTGAAGGTCTAACGCCATGTAGAGGAGGATTTTGATTTAATCTAGTATATAATTGCGAGCCTCTTTTAACAACTTCTAAATGATAATTACCTGGTACAATGTAAATGAAACCAGGCTGAATATTTTCATTATTTTCTGCTTCTTTAACTCTAGAATGGCATAATTTACTTAAAGAGTTTGCAAATATTTTTGTAAACACAGCAGGCATATGTTGGACTATAATAATTGGCGGTAATGTCGATGGTAAGTTACTTAATATCATTTTTAAAGCTTCTGTCCCACCAGTAGAAGATACAACTGCAATTAATTTTGTATTAGAATTTGTATTTACATTTATTGCTTTGACCAAATTCACTTCTTTTTTCTGCACATATTTTTTAAAATTAGCATAATTTGAGTAGGCTATATTTTTTATTTTTTCAATTAAATCTGTACCAAAATCAATAAGAGTATTCCTATCAGTGCGATGTGGTTTTTCAATAATTTCTAGTGCTCCTAATTCAATTGCTCGAAAAGTTTCCTGCGCTTCTGGTGTTGTGATACTGCTAATTACAATTGTTTTTGTAGGAAAGTGCTCCATAACTTTTTCAAGAAACTCCAGCCCATCCATATAAGGCATTAAAAGATCTAACGTCATAACATCTGGTTTAAGATCTATTAATTTTTCTCTGGCTTCAAAGGCATCTTGAGCTTCGCCTACAACTTCAATTTCATTATTGTTTTTAAGCAACATTTGTAATAAATTTCTAAACAGCAGAGAATCATCAACAACTAGAACTTTAATTTTCATTCTTTTCTCCTAAAAACAGAATTATTTAATTTTATTATTTTTTTAGAATTAAGTAGCCCTGATTCTGAATGACCTAAAAATAAGTAAGAATCTTTAGCAAGACAATCAATCAAATAATTAATTACCTTTTCTGCTGTTTCATGCTCAAAATATATCAATACATTTCTGCAAAATATAATATCAAACTTATATACAAATTTATATTCGTCAAAATTTGCTAAATTAAATACAGCAAATTTTATCTTTTCTTTATATTCATTTTTTATTGAATAAATAAATTTACCATTAATCAATTTTTCTTTATAAAAATATTTGTTCTTTATAACTATAGGAACATTATCCACTTCTAATTCAGAGTACTTTGCTTTTAATGCTTTATTTAATACTTCAATATCTATATCTGTTGCTAAAAATTTAATTTCTTTTTTAATATTATTTTGTGTAAAAAACTCTAAAATACTAATCAAAATTGAATATACTTCTTGCCCTGTACTTGTGGCACAACACCATATTCTTACTTCATTGTTCCTTTTATTTGTTATTTCTGACAGTATTTTATTTAATTTTTCGAAATGATTTCTTTCTCTAAAAAATTCGGTTGTATTAGTTGTTATATGTGATATAAATTCACTCATTCTAAGATCGCTATAATTTTCATCAAATAAAAGCCCTAAATAATCTTCATAAGAATTAACATTTAATTTTTTGAATAAACTAATTAATCTGCTTGCAAATAGGACTAAATTTTTTTCATTATCAACTGGTAAATTTATTCCAGTTTTAAGCTTTAGTAATCTTGATAATTTGTGACAACCATCTATATCATTGATAAGGCTATTATAAATACTATCAACCTTGGTAAATTCCTTTTTTAAATCTAATTTTATTTTATTCATTAAAATTAGTTTCTTTCAAATTAAAATGTTCTCGAATGTTAATTTTAGACTCAACTATCTTATAAAGCCCTTCAATATCTAAAACAGTGGCTATTTTTCCATCTCCAAGAATTGAAAACCCACTTATCCCTTGACAACTTTTAAAAACATTTCCTAAAGGTTTTATAACTACTTGATTATGATCTATTATTTTATCAATAATTAAACAAAATTTATGCTCAATAGTAGATAATAATAAGATTACATTTTTCTTCTCAAGATCACATTTTTCTATTTTATTTAAAGAATTGAAATTAAGAAGTTCACTTAATTTAAATATAGGAAAAGCTTTTTCATCAATATAGACATAGCGATTTTTTTTGTTTACTTCTTTGTCATCTATAATTGTACTAATATTATCTAATGGAATTATTATTTTTTGTTTATTATATTCAGCTAATATACCGTTTGCTATTGTTGTAGTAACAGGTAATATTATTTTAAACTCTGTCCCCTCATTTTCAACGCTATCAATTTCAATATTTCCATTTACTTTACTAATGTTATTTTTTACAACATCGAGCCCTATCCCTCTTCCAGAAACTTCAGTCACCTGTTCTGCTGTGGAAAATCCTGGCTCAAATATTAGTTGATATATTTTAATCTTATCAATGTTATCTTCATCATAATTCTCATCAATCAATTTCTTTTCTTTAGCCTTTTTTATAATTTTTTTAGCATTAATTCCTCTACCATCATCTTTAATTTTAATTACTACTTTTCCATTAATTTTTCTTGCTGATAACAATATTTTTGCAATTTTATTTTTATTTAATCTTTCATTTTCAAGTTCTATTCCATGATCCATTGAATTTCTTACCATATGTAGTAACGGATCAGATATTTGTTCTATTAAATATCTATCTAATTCAATATCTTCACCAATAAATTCCACTTCGACTGGTTTATTTAATTTTATTGATAAATCTTGTATAATTCTATTCATTTTAATAAAGACTGGTTTTATTGAAGTCATGCGCATTGACAAGGTTTTTTCTTGTAGTTCTTTCGATATTTTATCAAATAAATGCAACAGTCCACTTTGTTGTAAATTATTTTGAGTAAGTGGCATAAAATTTTCTAATATTTGACTTCTTATAACTGAAAGCTCACCTATTAAATCAAAAACACTTTCTAACCTTATTGACTCTACTTTTATTAGCTTATTAATTTTATTTATTTCTGTATCATTATTTTTTATTTTGTTTTTATTATTTTCGTTTATTGTATTATTAACTCTTGTTTTATTAGTTTCTTTAAATTCAGAAATTTTTTCTTTAAGTTCATTGCATTCCCATAAACTATCTTGACCAGTTATCAATAAATCAAGATAATTTTTTACTGAATCAACAGCTTGCATTAATAAATGTATAAAATCATCACTTAATAAAGCTATATTTTCTAATAAAATAACTAAGCAATCTTCTACTAAATGTGTAAATTCTGATAAATTATTTAACTCAACTGCAGCAGAAGACCCTTTAATTGTGTGAAAAATTCTAAATATTTTACTAAGCTCATCTATGTTGCTTTTATCACTACTTAAGAGCAACAAACTTTCTTCAAACTCCTCTATCATAAAGTAACTTTCTTCAATAAATGTCTTTTTTAAATCTTTTAAAAACATATTTGAAGTGGTCACTTATATCTCCATAATTTATGTACAAAGCAAAATATGGCAATTTTATAGCCATTGTTCGGAAATTTATTCCTATTCTTTAAAAAATATATTTTTACCACATTTTTATATTCCACATTCTTGAATTTTTTTTATTTATATTATATAAACCAGTCTACATAATTCCTTTAATATTATGGACTTAACTATGAAATATTCAATAGCTTTACAAAGTAAAATTTATAATTTTAATTCTTTAAAAGAAGTTATGGCTAAAGCGTCTCCTGAACGATCTGGTGATATTTTAGCTAATATAGCAGCTCATACTTATGAAGAAAGAATGGCTGCAAAATTAACACTTGCATCTATTCCACTCAAACAATTTTTACAGGAAGTATTAATTCCATATGAAAATGATGAAGTAACAAGATTGATAATTGACAGCCATGATAAAAACGCCTTTCAAAAAATTTCTCATTTAACTGTAGGAGATTTTAGAAACTGGTTATTATCAGAAAAAGCGGATACAAAAAGTTTAACAGAGATATCCTTAGGCTTAACTCCTGAAATGGTTGCGGCAGTTAGTAAAATAATGCGTAATCAAGATTTAATTTTAGTGGCGAAGAAGTGCCAAGTTGTTACAAAGTTTAGAAACACAATTGGCCTTCCAAATAGACTTTCTGTTCGTTTGCAACCCAATCACCCTGCTGATAATTTAGAAGGCATTTCTGCTTCTATTATCGATGGGCTCTTTTATGGTTGTGGCGATGCTGTCATCGGAATAAATCCTGTCAGTGACAATATTGAGACTTTATCTCTTATTAATTGCTTATTAAATGATATTATTTACAAATTTGAAATACCTACACAGTCATGTGTTTTAACTCATATCACTAATACAATTCAAATGATTGAAAAAAATATTCCCGTTGATCTGGTTTTTCAATCCATCGCTGGCACTGAAAAAGCTAATTCACAATTTGGAATAAACCTTGAAATTATTAATGAAGCATATGATGCTGCGCTATCTTTAAAAAGAGGGACCTTAGGAAATAATGTAATGTATTTTGAAACGGGACAAGGAAGTGCTTTATCTTCTTACACTCATTACGATGTTGATCAACAAACTTGCGAAGCCCGTGCTTATGCTGTAGCGCGGAAATTCTCTCCACTGTTGCTAAATACTGTAGTTGGATTTATTGGCCCAGAGTATCTATATGATGGAAAACAGATAATTAGAGCTGGATTAGAAGATCATTTCTGCGGAAAACTTTTAGGTTTACCCATTGGATGCGATATTTGTTACACTAATCATGCAGAAGCTGATCAAGATGATATGGATATTTTACTAACACTCCTTGCCAATGCTGGTGTTACATTTATTATGGGAATCCCTGGCGCGGATGATATTATGCTGAATTATCAAAGTACATCTTTTCATGATTCTTTATATATTCGTGAACTTTTAAATTTAAAAAGAGCTCCTGAATTTGAAACATGGCTAATAAAAAATAAAATTATAGATAAGCATAATCAATTAAGTGTTCCCTTACTAACTAATCCGATTTTACTAGAATATTGTTAGGAATAAGCTATGTCTGATGATGAAATTATAAAAAAAGACCCCTGGCAATCTTTAAAACAACTCACTTCTGCACGAATTGCATTAGGCAGAACTGGGCACAGTTTACCAACCCATGAAATATTACAGTTTGGTTTTGCACATGCGTTAACTAAAGATGCTATTTATACCGAGCTCAATAGTAAGTTTTTAGAAGATGAATTAATGAAATATCATTTTTCTGTGTTAAATGTTTGTAGTCAAGCAAATTCGAAAAAAACATATTTAATGAACCCTAATTTAGGTAGAAATTTAACACAAGATAGTGAATCATTGCTTGCCATACAAACTCTAAAACCAAATTCAGTAGCAATTATTTTTGGAGATGGTCTTTCAGCAACAGCAATTCATAAACATGCAATTCCTTTGTTACTCGAATTTAATTCATTGCTAAAAGAATCATTACAGTTTTCATTGTCTCCTATAATAATAGCAAAGTATGCTAGAGTTGGGTTAAGTGATGTTATTGGTGAAAAATTAAATTGTATAGCGAGTATTATATTTATTGGAGAACGCCCTGGATTATCTTCACCAGATAGTTTAGGAATTTACTTAACGTGGCAGCCTAAAATAGGAAAAAAAGATTCTGAGCGGAATTGTATTTCAAATATTAGACAACAAGGTCTTTCATATAAAACAGCAGCATTTAAAACATTTTGGCTATTAAATGCTGCTGCTAAAATAAATGCTTCAGGTATTACTTTAAAAGATGAAAGCCCTTTAAATGCTGACTACTTATCAACCCATTTGGGTTAAAAGTGTTTTTATTTTACTTCATTCCAAGAAGAAATCACACGACTAATAAGGCCATATTCAAGAGCTTCTTGTGCAGTCATCCAGTAATCACGTTCGATATCTTTTCTAACCCTTTCAATAGGTTGCTTGGTTTCTTTATTATATAGCTCAGCTATTTTTTCCCGTGTTTTTAGTATTTCTTTGGCATGTATTTCTATATCAGATGCTTGTCCTTGAATACTGCCACCTATTAAAGGTTGATGAATTAAAAGCCTTGAATTAGGCATGGAATAACGATATTTAGACTCTGCTGCAAGTAAAACTACTGTCGCAGCACTAGCAGCAAGACCTGTGACAACGATTTTTACTTCTGGTCGGATAAAACGAATGGTATCATATATTCCAAAACCTGAATTTACCTCACCACCTGGGCTATTTAAAAAGAGCCATATTTCTTTGGTGGGATCCGCCGCTTCTAAAGCAAATAACTGCTCAATAACTCTTTTGGCAGAAGCCGCATGAATTCCTTCGGATAGAACAATAAGTCTCTGATCAAATAGCTTTTTTTGCGTTGTCGTTTCAAGATTGGAATTAAAGTCATCATTATTTGGCATTTAGGCTCCTTCTCATTTCAATATAAGGAAATGATTCTTTTTCAAATTATAAGTTAATCAATATAGAGGTACAAGACAACTTATGGCAAAAAAAATACGGGTTGGCACAGATATCGTCCATCTCCCAAAATTTGAAAAATCAATAAATACTGGGAATTTTATTCAAAAAATCTTCCATCCTAAAGAAATTCAATATTGTGAGAGCAAACCTGCCCAAGCTCGTCTGGCTTCTTATGCGGCGCGTTTTGCCGCCAAAGAAGCATTTTCTAAAGCATTAGGTACGGGATTATTTGTAAACGGCGTCACTCCTCGTGATATATGGGTCGAAAACGAAGCTTCAGGTAGACCTTTTCTTTGTTTAGCAGAAAATATTCTACTTTTATTAAATGAAGTAGAATACTATGATCATGATATTTCCTTGAGTCACCATGAGCAAAATGCAATAGCTACAGTTATTTTATATTAACTTCTATATCAATATTTAGAAAAAACGAAATTAATTCTATAAAATAGTCAATATTATCATGTTTTTTCGTTTTAATTTTAACTTTTTATGCTTTTAAATAATTTTATTATTTTTTTTATATAATAATAAATAAAATAATTGCTTTTAATATATATATTGACTTAATGCATTTTATATAATAATCCAAAAATCTAAATTTGTTTTACCTTTTTAGAGGATTTATAATGAAAATAAAGAGTATTTTCCTATCATTAGCTTCCCTTTTATTAATTTCACAATCTTATGCCCAAGAAAAAAATTATGAACTTTATGGTAATTTAGGCTATACTCATTTAAATGGTTTTTCTTTTACAAAAACAAGTAAGGTCATGAATTCTTTTAGTGGTTTAAATCTTGGCCTTTCGGGTTTATACAACTTAGATACAAATTCTTTAATATCCCCTGTTTTAGGTCTTAGTTTAAATAGTATCTTTACTAAAAATTCAAATTCTGTAAACAATGAAAATATAAGTGGAAGTTTCAATTATTTTGCAACAACTGCACTAGCTGGTGTTAAGGTTCGTTACTTTACAAATATGCCCCTCTATTTTCTGTTAAATTTAGGTTACTCACCGACAAATAATTTATCTTTCTCTGGTGATAATTCTGAAAGTTACACAACAAAATCTCTTGCTGAAAATTCATTTAATATAAGAAATCATTACTTTTATGGTGCCACTGTTATGAGTACATACAATTTAAATGATTCCTTTAGTCTCGGTGGAAGTCTATCTTATAATAGACATACTATGGATCTAGAATTTGAAACGCCCCCAGAAAAAGTAACTGAGCGCAGTGGTTTTAATGAATATTCATTAAGTTTAATTGCTATGTGGTCATTTTAATTAGAATTTTAAGGAAAATATTAAATATGAAAAAAATTTTTGGAACAATAGCTATTGCATCACTTTTAATAATTTCTTGTAAAGAAATTCCTAAAAATAACCTCAAAAATGCAGAAGTTTGTGAATCTCTCCCTGGTGAATTCACCGTCAATAAAATTTCTAACGGCTGCGATATAAATTCTAAAAATATTTTAGGCGGCAATTCAACTGTTTCTTTATCAATGGGTTGCACAGGAACTGTAGTTTCTCCTCACTTTATTGTTACTGCTTCTCATTGTTTATATAGCCAAAAATCAGATAGATACGTTCCTAAAGAAAGTATAAAAGTTGTTTTCGGGAATAATTCCTATGATGTTTTTAATATAAAGATTGCTAATGTTAAAAATTATTATACGAATGATTATTATACTTCAAAATCTTCTGACAACCCTTCACTAGGTGATATTGCGCTGATTGAAACAGAAGAAGATCTTGTTAAAGATATGAACTTAACCCCTGCAAAAATTGCGGTAAATATACCTCATGCTTCCCAACTTATTCTAAATGTAGGTTATGGTATAACTGGAAGAGGTAATTCTACATCTTATGGATTAAAAAGATGGTCAATTTCTAGCTTAGGTAAAGTAGATATATATGATAATTATTTTACTTTTAACTATTCTAGTGTTAGCAACTATTTTACCAAGCAAGTTACACTTGGCAATGTATCAAACAAATATAATACAACAAAAGTAGAACATTCATTATTAATTACAGATAAAATTTCTGCACAACAAGGTCAGACTTGTAACGGAGATTCTGGTGGACCACAGTTTATTTCTGTCAATGGTGAAGCTTTATTACTTTCTGCTACCCAAGGAGTTCATGGCTTTTGGTTAGGAAAAAAAGCTTATGACATATTGGCAAATAATGAAGATGACTGTAATAAATTAAGCACATCAATTAATACTAGAATTGGACCTTATGTTGACTGGTTAAATTCTAAAATGAAAGCAAGTGGCGAGCAATTAGTTATTGTAAATAATTAATTATTTACATACTTATTTAAATAAAGTCATCTATTTTATATTAAATAGATGACTTTATTTATTAATAATTTTAAAAGTAAAACTATTTATTTTACAAATCCAGCACGTTCTAAAAAGCGAGTCGAATGTTTACCCTGAATAAAGTCGGGGTGCTTTAGAACTTCTAAATGAAAAGGTATATTTGTTCGAATACCATCAACAATAAATTCTTTTAAAGCACATTCCATTTTTTTGATAGCAAGTTCACGAGTATCTGCGGTTATAATTAATTTTGTTAACATGGAATCATAATAAGGGACGACTGTATAACCATGATAAACAAATCCATCGACCCGCACACCAAGACCACCTGGGCTAGAATAAGCTGTTATTTTACCAGGCCATGGAGCAAAAGATTTAGGATCTTCAGCATTTATTCTACACTCAATAGCATGCCCTTTAATTGTGACATCTTTTTGCGTAAATGGTAATTTCTCACCCATCGCAACTAATATTTGGGTTCGGACAAGATCTATGCCTGTAATTTGTTCCGTTACAGGATGTTCAACTTGAATACGTGTATTCATTTCCATAAAATAAACGTTTTTATCGTCATCCATGAGAAATTCAACCGTACCAGCACCATGGTATCCAACTTCTCTAGCTAAAGAAACAGCATAGGCACCAATTTTATTTCTTTCTTTTTCCGATAATAAATTACAGGGAGCTTCTTCTATAACTTTTTGATGTCTGCGTTGAATACTACAATCTCTTTCACCTAAATGTACAATATTTCCATGCTTATCTGCCATAATTTGAATTTCAACAT
>CAYSZE010000274.1:0-10448 GCA_964435255.1 uncultured Oligoflexia bacterium | reverse complement strand
AGTTCAAATTAAATTCAAATTCCACTAAACCTTACGTTCTAATTGACTCTTTATCAATTATCTTGGCAAAAGGTTTTAGAGCTCACAAATGTAATACAGCAAAAGAAATTTTTTTAGTTGATTTCTGCTCTTCCAAAAATCTTTTTTATTTTGGATTGAAACTTCATCTTACTGCTTTATTTAAAAACAACCGCCTTGCTTCTCCTGTCTCAATGAAAATAACACGTGCTGCAACACACGATTTAACAGCGATTAAGGAAGATCTATTAAATTTAAATCACTTAAAACTATTTGCTGATCGAGCGTACTGCAATCAATTTACTAAACAAAAATTGGCTAAAAAAAATTCTAACTTTTATACTCCAATTAAACTTTTAAAAAGTAAAAACTCTTTCATACGATGAAAAAGTATGTACTAAATCTGTTAGTTCAATTAGACAATCAATAGAAATCCTATTCAACTGGTTAATTGAATCTGGTGGCATTCAAACGGCATCTAAAGTCCGTTCAACAAAGGGCTTGCTTGTCCATGTTTTCGGACGATTTTCTGCATGACTTTTTAAGTACATGTTCTTTTTCTAAAAACACATTCTCAACTCTTAACTAGCATTAAAAATTATTTTTGTTTGTAATAGCTAATTATAATTATAAAAAAACAAAATTCTGCTAATTTTATAACGTTTTTGTTACTTTATTTAAATTATCAGGTGTATCAGGATTTCTGCCTAAATACCTAGAAAAAGATGCTGAAAACTTATAAAATTTATAAATAAATAAAATATTATTTAATAATGCAGTATATGAATTTCCAATGTTATTTATGGGTATATTTTCTAATATTTTTTTGTGTTGCTGATAAATTTCTGTTGTTGTAAAAATATAAAGTTTAGCTTGTTTTGTTTTTAAAGTTTCTATTAAATTAAGCATATTTTGCAACGTTTCATCGTTATTTAAAAACAGAATTACAGGAAATTCTTTTTGCACCAATTCAAATGGACCATGTAGCACTTCTGCGGCAGAAAAAGCTTCGGCATGAATACCACATGTTTCTTTAATTTTTAATGCTGCTTCCATAGCAATGGGAAATGTGAAGCCACGCCCTAAAATTAAAATGCTTTTTTCCTTGTCAAAATTATGGAAGGGATAATTTTCTTCAACATTTTGAATTTCTTTTATTCTATTTGCCACAGCTAGAAGCTCATTATTTAAAGTAGAAAAATTAGAATTAAAAAAGGAAACAAATTGAATTATTCTGCTAATACTTGCAATAAAACTTTTTGTAGCAGCAATAGCGGTTTCTTTTCCTGCAAGTAACGGAATATTATATTCACTTTGCTCAGCTAAAGGTGAATCTGATTCATTTACAAATGATACAGTTACAGCTCCATTTCGGCGTGCATATTTCATACTTTCAATAAGATCGTGACTTTTGCCAGATTGAGAGATACCTAAGATAATTGCATTTTTATAATTAATATTGATTTTATAAATAGTATGGATGGAAGGTGCAACCGAAGAAGTAAAAATCCCTAAATAATTTTCAAATGTATATTTGGCAAATAATGCAGCATGGTCAGAGCTACCTCTGGCAATAGTTGCAATAAAATTTAAGGGAATATTCTGAAAATGTTGTCGTATTTCATGAAATGGCGCGGTAGAATTTTGTAAAATATTTTCAATTACATTAGCAGATTCATTTGCTTCAAGCTCCATATTTGACAAAACCATTCACAGAGTCTCCTATAGTTACATTAAAAGTGGATATTGACTTTCTTCTTTTTGTATATTTTTTAAAATAACAGAGTTTATTATAGCCTGAGCCGAATTAGTTAATTTATCTTTAAAAGACTCTTTTTTAGGAGTAAAGATATGATATATATCGAAGTCTTTACTTAAATTTAATAAATAGTCATCACTGGTTTTTAACTCATCAACTAAATTTAACTCAATAGCTCGTATACCAAACCAATATTCTCCAGTTGCAACTTTAGAAATATCGACTGAGTTTCTGTATCTTTGTACATGCTCTTTAAAAAGTTCATGAACTTCTTCTATTTGTTCTTGAAATTTTACTTTTTTCTTTTCTGTAATTTCGCCAAAAGGAGTTAAAGTTCTTTTGTATTCACCAGCGGTCATTTCTAAGTATTCTATATTATTTTTATGCAATAATTTATTGATATTTGGTAATGAAGCGATTACGCCAATAGATCCTAAAATAGCGAAAGGTGCAGCAATAATTTTATTTGCAAGGCAAGCCATCATATACCCACCACTAGCAGCAACTTTATCCACGCAAATAGTCAATGGAATATTTTTTTCTTTAATTCTTGCAATTTGTGAAGCTGCAAGGCCATAGGCGTGTACCATGCCCCCAGGACTTTCTAAGCGTATGACAACTTCATCTTTTGCTTCAGCTGTTTGTAAAAGTGCAGTAATTTGTTCACGAAAAGAGCTTACAGCAGAAGCGGCGACATCACCATTAAAATCGAGAACAAAAACTTTTTTACGTTTTTCAATTTCCTGATTTTTTTCTTTAGCTTTTTTTTCTAAATTATTTTTTTCTTTAGCCGTTATTTTTTCATTTTTTAGATAATCTTTTAATTCAGTGGCATTTAATATTTCTTTTAGAATTTTGTCTTTGTTCTCTTTGTAAGTTTCATTTATTTTTTTTATTTCTACTTTTATCCCCTGTCCTAATTTTTTCTTTCTTAAGCTAATAAGAAGCATAAGAGCAATAAAAACGAGAAAAAGACCTAACACACCAAACATGGCAAGAGATAATTGAAACCATGAAAAAAACGAATGCGACATATTTAAAAACTCCTTGAAACGATTTATTGCATGATATTCATAGCGGTGTTGAGTAGTTTTCCAGCAGTTGCATACCCTTGCAGTAATGCTGAAGGTTTGCCCGCAAAGTCACTATTTGCTTTAAAATAAACAATTGCTGGCAAACCATTAATTTGCCATCTATTAACAAGAATTTGAATATCATCTGGTAGATGAGTGTAATCAAGTTTTACGACCACATAATTTTGATTAAGGTACTCATTCAATTTTTGATCACGCCAGGAAGTTTCTTCCATTTCGAGACAAGCTGTACACCAGTCAGCCCAAATATCGATTAGGATTGGTTTATTTTCCTGTTTGGCTATTTCTACTGCAGTTTTAAAATTGTCTAACCAAATTATTTTACTTTTAATATTATTATTTTGTGTAGAATGCGTGTTTATTTTATAATAAAAGAAACTGTTTGTTGTAAATAAGGTAACCCAAAGAGCTAAAAAACATGTGCTAAATATCAATCCTATTTTTGCTAATAGACCGAACACGTTTTGTTTAATTGTAAAAACTGAAAAAATACAGGCACTTAAAATTAAAATAGCAGTAGTTAAAAAAGCAGGTTTAGCATAAAGATTTTGTAAATAAGGGATTTTTTGTAAATAAGTTCTTAAATAATAAAGAGCTAAAGCAAACATTAGAGCGGCAAAAAATATTTTTATAAAATTAACTAATCTAGGGAACTTTGGCACTTTATTTAAACCTTGCCCAAAGTATCCTAAAGCAATATAGGGAATACCAAAACCTAAGGCAAAGAAAAACATATATGTAAATCCAACAATTGGATTTTTATTTTGCGCAATTAAAATAAGAATAGTGCTTAAAACAGGACCTGTACAGGGTGCTGATATTAATCCAGATACCGCGCCCATTGTGACTACTGCAATGTTAGGATAATTTTGTGTTAATGGAATTTTATTGCCCAGAGTTTGCAGCTTGCTAAAATTAAAAATTCCTAGCATTGAAAGTCCAAGTAAAAACATAATAATGGCAATAATTAAATTAAAAATAGGACTCGCCAATTGTGCGCCAAAAAGTGTACCAGATAAAGCGGCAAATACCCCAAGAATGGAATAAGTAAGAATCATTCCAATGACGTAATAGATTGGCAATAAGCCTTTTTTTCTTTTGTCTTTTTGCGAAGAAAATTGTGACATGACGTTTAAAGTTATTGGAATCATAGGATACACACAAGGTGTTAAATTCATTAAAAGTCCAGCAAATAATAAGGCTGGAAAAAGCAGCCAACTGCCATTTTTAATGGCTTCTTGAATTTTAATAGCTAAATTATCGTTTAAATTTGTGATCTTGTCTGTTACATTAGATTGCTCTTGTATTATTTCATTGGGAATTTTATTTTGTTGTGTTGTTGATATATTTGGTTGTAAATATTGCTCATTAAAATTTAGCGTGTTATTTATTCCTGTAGAAAAACTTCCTACTTTTATATTTACCGATAATTTTGCAGGTACCAGACAGATTGCATTAGAACAAGACTGAACGTTAATTTCAATAGTATTAGTTGGAGAAAAATGCTGATTTGTATTTAAAGTAAATTTGGTTCCTGCTTTAAATATTTTTTTTTCTGATTTAAAGAAAGGATCATGATAAGATTCAGGCTTTTTATCAGTTATATAGGTCAGTTCATAAGGAAATTGATTGTTCGCATGGAGAAAGAATTTTAGTTTGTCCTCATAAATTTTAAAGTCTTCTTTTGTGGATAAATATAAAATAATGCTTGGTTTTTCACCTAAAACTATTTTAGTCACTTCAAATTTTATAACGTCATCGACCTTAATTTGTTGGCCAAGTGTAGCGGATTCAGAATTTTCAGTAAAAGAAGCAACTTGTGCATAAATTGCAAAATTAGATAAAAGTGCAATAGAAATAAAAAAGAACATTTTTAATAAAATGGTAGACACAATTTTCACTTTTGACCTCAAATTCTAAACTCAAATTGACCTGCTGCCGTAGCATGGGTACATTACCACAGAACTTCGTACTTGTTTTACGAAGACTTAAATTGGAGCAAAACTAAAATGAGTTCTACTTATCAATTAAAACGCATATCACCTACAATCCCCAATCTCAAAATCCTAACTATAGTAATGGACGGGGTTGGTTTTACAAACATTCAAGCTAATATAACGTCTGAACTCAAGAAGCAAAAAGGTATTATTCCTGCTGAAGCTTTTATAGACGGCAATGCGGTGAATGCAGCTTACACCCCTAATTTATATAAGCTGATTTCAAATCCGCTCTTTCGTACTTTAAAAGCCCATGGCACAGCTGTCGGTCTTCCTAGCGATGAAGACATGGGTAATAGTGAAGTGGGGCACAATGCTTTAGGCGCTGGGCGTGTTTTTGCGCAGGGTGCGAAATTGGTTAATGCTGCTATCGCTTCTGGTGATTTATTTCAAGGAAATGCTTGGAAAAAATTAGTTTTACGACCTGAATTAATGGCTGGACAAAATACGTTGCATTTTTGTGGATTGTTTTCTGATGGCAACGTTCATAGTCATATGGAGCATTTATTTTCCTTATTAAAAGCCGCTAAAGCTGCGCAAGTCAAAAAAGTAAGACTGCATTTGCTACTAGATGGTAGAGATGTCGGACCATTAACTGCAACTGAATATATTTCTAAATTAGATACATTTCTTGCGCAAATAAACGATGGGCAATATGACTGTAAGGTTGCTTCGGGGGGAGGAAGAACTTTTGTCACAATGGATCGCTATGAAAGTGACTGGAGTATCGTTGAACGGGGTTATAATGCGCATGTTCTTGGTGAAGCGCGTTATTTTCCAACTATTTTAAACGCAGTCGAAACATTGCGAAGTGAAAAGAATTATTATGATCAAGATCTCCCTCCTTTTGTTATTACAGAAAATAACAAACCTGTTGGTGTAGTAGAAGATCATGACAGTTTTGTCTTTTTTAATTTCCGCGGCGATCGCGCTATTGAAATTACGCGTGCTTTAACTGAAGAAAAATTTACTGCATTTACCAGAAAAAGATTTCCAAAAGTTTTTTATGCTGGCATGATGCAATATGATGGCGATCTAAAATTACCAGAACTTTTTCTTGTCTCTCCCCCTGCAATTGATTGCACTCTTACAGAACTTTTAAGTCATGCAAAAGTAAAACAGTTTGCATGTAGTGAAACACAAAAGTATGGACATGTTACTTATTTTTGGAATGGTAACCGCAGTGGCAAATTTAAGGCGGAGTTAGAAAATTATATCGAAATTAGTTCTGATTTAGTGCCTTTTCAAGAACGACCTTGGATGAAATCCGCTGAAATTGCCGATGAAACTATTAAACAAATGTATAATAATTCTTTTGAAATAGGAAGAATTAATTTTGCCAACGGAGATATGGTAGGACATTCGGGTGATTTTTCAGCCGCTGTTTTATCTGTAGCGGCAGTTGATTTAGCTTTAGGTAGAATAATGAAAGCAGCTAAAGAAACAAATACCATTTTAATAGTGGTAGCCGATCATGGTAATGCTGATGAAATGTTTGAACTTGATAAAAAATCTAAAAAAGTTGTGTATGAAAAAAATGGTCAACCTAAAATAAAAACAAGTCATACTTTAGCACCTGTTCCTTGTGCAATTTTTAATACAGAAATACTGAATAAAGATATTTCATTACGTGAAGATCTACCTAATGCTGGCTTAGCCAATATTGCGGCGACTATTTTACATTTGTCAGGCTTTGATGCGCCAAACTTTTATGAACCATCACTCTTAAAAATTGTCGACGAAAAAAAAAATTAACTGAGCACATAAACCATGAGACCAATACTGATCTTTATGCTCATGGTGACCATAAAAAAAGGTACCAATTAGCAAATGCTGCATTAGCATTTGCTGATACAATTGCAAAATTAAGATCTCCTCAAGGTTGTCCTTGGGATAAGGAACAAACTTTAAAATCTTTGCAAAGTTACCTCATTGAAGAATCCTATGAAACGATCGAAGCATTAAATACATACATACAAAATTCCAATGAAGTTAACATTAAAAAATATGCTGCTGAATTAGGTGATGTTTTATTGCAAATTTTCCTTAATTCACAAATAGCAGCAGAACAAAATTTATTTGATGTTTCGGACGTTCTATTGCAGATTAATGAAAAAATGATAGTTAGACATCCACATGTTTTCTCGCATAATGAAATGTTTAAAGAAAAAATAAAATCGGCAGCTGATGTTGTCAGTCAATGGGAAATGATTAAAAATAAAGAAACAGAAGTTGAACCGAATCAATATAATTCCTCTTTATTAAAAAAAGCGATCAAAAAACGAGCAATTCCAACTTTGAATTTTGGCGCCGAAATTTCAAAGAGAGCCAAACAATTGGGTTTTAGTTGGCTTACATTACCTGAAGTATTTGGTGATGTATTAGCAGAAATAAAAGAATTGCAACATGAAATTGAACAAGAAAAAATAAATGTTGAAAGTGTTGCCGATGAAATAGGAGATATTGTATACGCTCTTTGTAACCTTGTACAATTCTTTAAAGAAACAAATGCGGAGGCTGAAAATTTCGATTTCGATCTTATGGCCAGAGCTGCTATTGATAAATTTATTAACAGATTTTTAGAAATGGAAAAGATAATGCTTGAAAATGGTTCTCCATTAAGCGAAACATCGGTTAAAAATATTTCGTTGGATCAATGGAATGATCTATGGAAACAAGCTAAAAAGAGACGTTATCGTTGATTATAAGCCTTGCCAAACAAGGTTAGGCGTAGCATGCTTATGAATCATTGTAGAAACGTAAATAAAGGAAACGTTTATGGTGCTAAAGAGCTTATTTGGAAAAAAAGATCTCACAAAAAAAGTAGAAAACTCTCCGCAAACTGAGAATTCTGATGAAAATTTAGTTTCTGAGCCGCCCCAGCAGCAAAGCGAGCCTTCACCAGCTGTGCATTTAGAAACTGCTTTGGTCGAAAATGCACGGAATGATAATGCTGAAACAAGAGCAAAAGTGTACCAAGAATTACTCTTTTCTGACTTATTATTAGCTTTGGCTGATACAGGTGCTCCTAGTGCTGCTGTGAATGAAGCTACAGCAGCAGCAGAAAATCCGAGTGTAAATGTTGCTATTTTAGCTAACAATCAAGGAATCCAATTTGCGGCTGCTTTTACAAGCGCTTCTGCCGCAAGACGTTGGCGCGCTGAAGGTGGGCAATACGTTTCCATCAGAGGCCAAGATGTCTTTAAACTCTTGGAACCAAGCCCCGCTGAAGTGATCGTTATTAACCCAGGAAGTGCCCCTTTTGTTGTCTTGAATAAAGTAGAATATAAACAACTTGCTATGGGAATTGTGCCACAAACGCAAAGAAGCCCCGTGCAGGTGAACTTAGCAAATGAAAATAACCCAACGGGGCAACCTCCTGCAGATGGTATGCAAATAGCATTTCCGCCCGATGCCTTTAACGAATTACAAAAGCAACATGCCCTTAAAATTTTAAATGAATTTGAGCACATTGAAGCAGCTGCTTTAGGAGCTATTTTGCCGCCCAATGCGTCACAAGAAAATGGATGGTTACGAACAGTTTTTCTCCGGATTGTTGGGATAGAAGAATCACAAGAAGCTGTGCAAAAGTTTTGTTTAAATGTTCGTGATTCCATGCGGAAAGATAACGATTTTTTTGTCGAAACCCAGTTTGAAGTAGGTGTTATGCCTGATCCTAATTTTTGGATCGCAATGCATCAAAATAACTTTATTTTATTAGACAAAAATCCACCTCAGATGAACAGTGAAAATATAATAAAACAATAATTCGCATTTTGAGGTGCTCTTATTTATGTTAGATCCAATGATAAATAATGCCGTTGAAAGAACAGAACATTTTTTGCATGCTATTGCTTGGTATAAAACAGCTTTGCAAGAAAATTTACAGTTTCAAAATACTTTTCATTTACTGACCAATGAATTGGTGGCGTGTGCTAGGGCAAACTCATCGTTAAAACAAGTTTATTTTGTGGCTGTAGGAAAGTCTGCGCATGTTGCACAATTAGCTGTTTCAATGCTTGTTAGTGTTGGGATCGTTGCGCGGTTTGTGCATCCGACTGAAGCTTTTCATGGTGATTTAGGAGTTGTTGGTAAACAAGATACGGTCGTACTCATTTCAAACAACGGTAAAAGTAGTGAACTCTTGCAGTTATTACCAGGCTTGCAAGAGCGTGCGGTGAAAATTTTTGTTTTGACTTCTAAACCTGATTCTCCGTTAGCAAAATCGGCACAGCATGTTTTGCTGATTCCTCCTTTCGAAGAAAAATGTCCCTTAAGTCAAGCGCCGATCACCAGTTCGATCACTTCACTCGCTTTATGCCAGTTGCTTGTAGCAGCGACCGTTGAAATAAGAAATTTTCCGATTGAAGAATATGCTAAAAACCATCCAGGGGGAGCCATTGGTAAGCGGATTTTTTTAAAAGCCGATTCCCTTATGATCCAAGGCGATGATTTGCCTGTTGTGGATAAATCGGAAACGTTTAAGTCAGTTGTTTCTATATTTACTAAATATTCTAAAGCTGCGGTATTGGTTGTGGAAGGCAAGAAATTTTTAGGACTCATTTCAGAAAAAGACTTACGGACCGCGATGGAAAAACATGGGGCAAATGTTTTTACTCTGAAAGCAAGTGAATTTATGAATCCAACTCCTAAAGTAATTCTTCCAGGTTTACTAGCTATTGATGCTTATAAAATAATGTGCGCGAAAAATCCTCCTTATAATTTACTTCCCGTTGTTGATGCGGCAGGAAATGCTGTTGGTATGATCCGCATGTTAGATTTTGTGGCTGCTGGAATTCATTTATGACTTTATTATTTTGCGGCAGGATTAGATTTTTGTGAAACAATATTATCTAAAGTAGCTGATGCTAAAGATTTTATTTTATTGTCTTGGTGATTTTTAGCCAACCAAATTATTTCTCGTCTTATATAACCATCTTTTTTGCCTAATTTTTGCATAATAGGAAACAAGCGAAATTCAACCCAAGGTTCTTCTCTGCGAAAGCTGAGGATCCAATCTTTAGAATTATTAGCCACTATTTGTGAAATTTGATCTATAAATGTATCGCGATAGGAAGCAGTAGAAGCAGCAAAAATAATATTTAAATCGCCGAACTCTTCTATGGTTAATTTAAGTTGTCGTGTTACTGTTTCAGTTAAATAGCGATTCATTAAAATGGGCGTCCATATACGCACCATATCGGGATATTTAATTTCATTGCCATTGGCAGGTAATTTGCCATAATCGGTGTCTGATAGTAATTTTGTATTATCTTTTTCTCTAATTTCTTTAGAAACTCTTTTAATCCAACTCTTTAAAGATAACATATAACCTTGTTCATCAGTTTCTTTTAAGACATCGATCCAGCTGCTTAAATAACCTTTATCAATTTCACGTTCAATCATTTTTGTCGCTTCAGGAATTTTTGCGACTAAAGCTAAAGATAATAATGCTTGTTCACCAGCTTTAGGTGTATAATCATTTTCAGAGATTATTTTTTTCATATATTCTTTTAATATATTATCACAGTTTGGAAATTTTTTTTGGGCGAGTCCTGTTATAAATTCTTTTCTTTTATT
>CAYSZE010000273.1:0-2808 GCA_964435255.1 uncultured Oligoflexia bacterium | reverse complement strand
TCTATAAATGGTTGTTTTAAGAACTTATCTTCCAACGTTCGTGCTAAAAGAACTTCAGTTTCAGCTATAGATTTTTTTCCGTTACGTAATGAGCGACGGTATAAGCGTTCAAGAGAACTTTTTGATTGTATTCTTGAAACAACTCGGTAATTTACATTTTCTGGTACTTTTAAAATTTTGCTAACGTTAATATATGAATGTAAATTTCCGTACCACTTATTTTCCATTAACTGTAAAAGTTCTTTTTCATTGCCATGTAACCTAAGATTATCACCTAAAGTTTTTTTATAATTAGGAAAACTAACGCCTATATTACCTTTTAAATTAACAAGTTCTTTGTGTAGTTTAGCATATAAAGCATTTAAAATAATTTGTGTATTAAATTCTAAGTCTTCATAAATTTCAATATTTACATAATGATCTGTCATGCATGTTTCCTTTATTGCTTATCAGTGCCACTAAAAACACCACCCCTAATTAACATTGCAACTATATAGTGCTTTTGTTCTAATTGTGGATCTTTATCTTTAGTGATCCAGTTATCAAAAAGACTGTAGAAATCCATATTTTCTTTCGGCTGTCTGTAAGCAATACCTCGGTTGGTAACAGAACCATAGGGTTCAACCGAGATAGGTTCAGTCGTGTTAGGATACCAGGTATCAATTGTGCGTATAGCATTTCCTATTTTTTGTGAATGCATGGCTGCTATTTTAGTAACAGAATATAAGTATTTACTTTTACCACCATTTGCATTTTTGTCGCCCTCTAGAACTAATTCTTGCGAAGGATAAATTTCTTGTCCTTCACCTAACTTAACAAAAGCTTCAACTTTTAAACCAGTATAAGTATCAGTTTTGAGTCCTGTCCAAATAACTTCTGCTAACGATTTTAAATGGTCGGTTGGTGACGTTTGAAATTTTTTTAGGTTATAGTCATAGGCATTAAAGTTCCAAACTTTTTTGTTTTCATTTTTTAAAGATAATTGAGTGACACGAATTATAATGTTTTCTGCACCCAAACGGTTGCGCCAAAGAAATCTGCCATTAGCAATATTTTCTGCATAGCGTAATGCTAATTCTTTAAAACTATATTCTTTAATATAACCTTGAATTTTTTCAGTGAAAGCTTCTTGATAATTGGGATCATTGCAAGTAGTAGGAACATAAACATCACTTAAAACTCTTACTGAAAATTCAATTTTTAAAGTATCTGCATTAAAAGGTAAACATGCGTAGTCTACTTTTTGTAAATTTGCTTTTTGAATACTTTCATTAAATTTTGACGGATCAGCTTCATTTTTTGTTTTTAGTCTATTTGAAATTGTACCTCGTACAGATTTTTCTTGAATCAGAATGGGTTCCCACAACATCAATTTATCAATATTTTGCCATAAACCTGAACTCATAATAGCATCTGAATTAGATAGTTTTCTTTCAAATGCAAGAACAGAAGCGGTTTTTATTTCTTTTTTAGCCATAATAATATTTCCTTATTTAAAAAATGAGTAAAAATTGTTGTCAAAATGATAAGACCAAAAGACATCTGATAAATTTTTTATTTTGTGAGGACTTTTCCATTCTCCAATGCTGTAAGCAGGTTCAACAATACAAAAATTAGAAATTGAGTCGCGGATGAAATTAACAGAGTCATTATTAATAACCTTAGTTAAGGGCTGGTATCCTACAGCTAAAGGCACTAAATAACCAGAATATGGTTTTTTAATAAAGTCCCAAGAAACGGTTGTTTCTTCATTGTTGTCTTTAGTGTGTTGAGTTGCTGCAAATTGTAACGTATAAAAATCTAACCAGGAATCTAGAATTTCTTGTTGAGGATTTTCTTCCATTTTTTTTGCATGATATTCTTTTAAATAACTAGAGCGATTAATTAGAAAAAAACCTGGTAGTAAAGAATATAGTATTTTTTTAGAATATCTTTCTATGTCTTCTTCTTTTTCTGGCATCTCATAATAAGAGACTTTATTTATTTTTATAATATTACCACCAGCTAATTTTTGTTTTAAAATTTCTGATAAAATATAATCTTCAAAATTTTTAATTTTATCTTCTTCGCAATCTGCTTTAAATGGCAATTTGTTTTTAGAAAAATGACATTCAATAATAAGTGAAATATTTAAATGCATTTTTCCTTCTTCATTAAACGAAGCTATTGCTCCATTTTGCAATAAGGGATTTCTAGTTAAAGTAAAAACAGGGTCTCTAAACTTTTTATAAAATATGTTTTTTATTTCGTGCTCGTGACATACTACGGCACAATCACCTAAAGTTAGTTTATATTTAGCATTTAATTTACGGGAAAGAGCATGACTAAATCCTAAAAAGTGGGAAATGCCAGGAAATCCTGAGGTAATACCAAATACAGCATTGGCATTTTCAACTTGTATGTTTTGTAAGACTAATAAATTTTTCATATGCTACCTAACTATTTTTTATGAGTTCTCTAATTTCATTTTTAATTAACTTATTTATTATAGAATATTCATCATTACTAAAGGTAAGTTTATCTGTTTCTAGTTTTTTAATAAATTTAAGGGTAAATTCATTTGAAATAATTGTAATAGAATTCTCTAAATCTATTGTACTAAAATTTTTGTCTTGTTGAAAAAATATATTTAGATATGAAGTAAGTATGCTGTCATCTAATTTGTATTTAATTTCATCATTTTTTATAGTAATAATATAGAATATAAAGCTTTCTATTATATCGCTAATATATTTTTCTCTATCTTCGCGGATTTGATAATTATTGTTTTTTTCAGTTAATAGAAAAAATTTTAGTTTTTTCATTTTT
>CAYSZE010000272.1:0-4998 GCA_964435255.1 uncultured Oligoflexia bacterium | reverse complement strand
TAGATGAAGATGTTCAGTCATTTGTAAATTTTATAAAAAAGTATTTAACTAAAAATGAAAGATGGGATTCACCAAAATATTTGATGAATCCCATCTTTCATTTTTAGAAAAATACTTTTTTATAAAATTTACAAATGACTGAACATCTATTTAACTAAAAATGAAAGATGGGATTCACCAAAATATTTGATGGGTTTATCCTATGGTACAATACGTAGCCCTATTCTTTCATTCTTTCTGCATAGAAATGGCATTGATCTTAATGGAATTACCCTGATATCCACTATATTAGATTATCGCACGTGGATGTCACCAGCAGGTTTATTACCTTCATTTTCAGCAGCTGCATGGCATTATAATAAAATTACTAAAACAAATAATAGTAATTTCGAAGAACATCTAAACAAAGTTACTAAATACTCTGTAAATGAATATGCAACATTTATTACAGACTGGAAAAACAATTACGAACAACTTGTTTCTTTAATTTACAAAAACAGTAATACATATTTACAAAATAAACTTAATGAAAAATTAGCAATAGCAAAAGACTTTGACAGTTTTATTTCGCTTCTAAATAATAGTTCTTTTGAGGAAGCTGAAGTTGCTACTCAGTTAAAAAATATTATTATACGTTTAAAAGACATGCCAGATGGCATAGCAAATAATATTCAAAAATTCTTAGCTATTGATTTAGAAAGTATTAAAAAACAAACACATTTAGAATTTAAAGTTAATCCACTAGATATGTTTTCTTACTTTCCTAGCCATTTATTAGAAAAAGAAAAAAAATATTTAAGTTTTTATGATGCTCGTAACATACGGTTTAATGATTCTTTAGTTAATGAAATTGATTATTTAATTCAAGATCCTTTAATGAATAACACGGCATCAGCATTTAATGCTGCTTGGTTTATGTATGTTCACAAGCTGTTAAAATATAATACTCGATCTAATTTCATTCCACAAAATATGTTTCTTATTGATTTATGGAATTATAAACACACTTATCCAAGAGGCAACATAACCGAGAAACAAAAAGAACTTTATGTTGGTGAAGATTTAGCTGCTGCAATGAATTTAAACCCTAATTTAAAAGTTTTTCAAGCAGGGGGTTATTTTGACTTTATTACTCCATATTTTCAAGCAACTCTAGATTTGAACAATTTGCCTTTAGTTAATGAGGCAAAAAAGAATATTGAAATACATAACTACTATTCAGGACATTTAATTTTTTTAGATCCTGTTTCAAGAATAAAAATGAAACAAGATTTATCTCATTTTTATGATCAAACCGTCTATAATAACTCACAAAGTGAATTTTAACTATTATAATTTCTGAGCATTGAATAATGCTCAGTATTTGAATTTGGCAGGCATGTAGTACTTTTAAGCTTGAAGCCATTTTTTTCATAAAAAACAATATTGCTACGGTTATGGGTTTCTAAGTAACAGTTTTGTTTATTTTTATCGAAATATTCAAGCATTGGAGCCAGTAGTTTTGTGCCAAAGTTTTTTCCTTGCATGGAAGGATCCACTCCTATAGAAAACAAATACCAATGTGGGGTTTTAATTGTTTGTGCATGAATTTTTTTTGCATGTATATCATATGAATTCAATCTAAGAATATTTTTTATAGGAATTTTTAGCCCTCCGAGTCTTATAAATTGAATTAAAGATATTTTAATACTTTCAGGAGGTAACCATACAGCTACTCCTTCCATTTTTTCGCTATTTGAAAATACATACCCAAACTTTATCCCTGTCTTTATTACATAACTATGAATTAATTTCGCTTCTCTTTCTGGATAAAAATTATATAATAAATACCTTAAACAAGGATCATTATGAAATGCCTTATATAGAGTCATAGTAGCAGATTCAAGATCCGTTAAAGAAATTTTTTTTAACTCTAAATAGTTAAATTCAAGATTATTTAACACTTTAGCCTCATATTTTATTATTTTATTGGATAATATGTAATTTAATTTTATTTTTTTCTAACTGAGTTATAGTTTTAAATTGTATACCAAAACCGTTGTTTGACAAACGAACAACTAAAGCTGTTATATTAATATCTTCTAAAACTTTAGGAATAGAAAATTTAACAACGATTTCTTCTCCAATATTTGGATTTATAGAATGGTTTTCATCAAGTAAATGCGCACCATCTGTAGAAATATCTGACGCAAAAGTATTGAATTCTATTTCAGAACGAACGACTTTGAATGCAATATGACATTTTACTCTTTCAGCTTTTCGATACTCTTGTTTTGCCACTTTCTTAATTTCAGCTGCAAGATCATGACTTGAAATAGGTTTGACTAAAAACAAATCACATTGATGTGTAATAGCATTATCTTTTATTTCATGGGCTCCATTTGCACTTGTAACAACAAATTTTACTTTACTGTTTTTACTTTTAAGCTTTGCGTTTTTTATTTCCTCTAGCCCCTGTCCATTTCGATAAGCATATTCCATTAACACAACATCAACTTTATCTAAACTCAAAATTTTTTTCATTTCATCTATTTTATCTGTAACTTTTGCGTTAAAACCTAAATGAAGTAATGTATTTGCTAGCGAATTAGCTACCATAGACTGATCGTCAACGATAAGTACATTTAATTTTCCATAACGATTATCTTCAAAGACAATATCTGAAGAGTACATAAATTCTTCCACATATAAATTAATAGTTTTAATCGGTAATAGAATAAATAATCTTAAGTTGATTGAAAAGATTTTTTTACAGTTTTTTACGAATTTTTTAACACAAAGACATTATTCGAAAATACTTTTCCATTTATAATAATTTCAATTTTATGTTCCCCTTTATATAAAGTTCTAGTTGACCTTTGTATAAAAAGGTGCTTTTTTACAAATGTTTCTTTTATTTTATTAGAAAATACCGCTTCTTTTATTTTATATACTTTCCGATGATAAGTTTTATTGGCTCTTAAAAAGTGAATAGCATACTCTATCCGAAAAATTTCCGTGTTAGAACCAGACAAAGTATTAAATAGACAATCAAAAGAAAATTCTAAATGTTCACCAATAGAAATAGCCTTTTTACGTAAAATAAAATTAGAAAATAAAAGATTATTTGGTGTTTTATATGCAAGTATATCTAAAGCACTTTGGTTTCCGCTTTTTAACATATTCCTTAAGGCATGCTTTATAATCCAATTGATATTTTCATTAGAACCATACCATTTTTTCGCAAAATTAAGCACAAGATTAGGATAATCTTTAGAAATATCATTTAAGTTATTAGCAACACTTTTTTTAACATACAATTCTGGATCATCTTTTAATTTTTCTAATACTGCGAGTATAGCATCAGGATTTTCTTTTAACCATGGTATGACACGCGCCCATGGGAGTCTTGGGCGGCAGCCTTCTGAAGCGAGGCGTCTCACATGTACATTTTTGTCACCAGCCCAGTCTTTTAATACTTGCATTAATTTTTCAGGATTTTTTCTGATAAAAAGACGGATAGCATATTCTGCTGTTGAAAATTTAGTAAAATATTTTAAAGCCTTTAATGAATAGTCCCAATCATCTCCACAATACAATTCAACAAAATTAGAAAAAACCAGTCCCATTAAAGTAGAGTTATATTTTGGTGCCACTTTTTTTAAAATTTCTACTTGCTCCTGATAAGTCCCTGGAAGAGTCTTATGAAGTGCTGTTGCTAAATTAGAAATTCGTAGTTTTAATTCGATTTCATTAGCTAATACACTACTTTTGACAAGCCGAAGAAATTTTTCATCCTTAAATTTCGAATTTTCAGCAATTAAGTCACTTGCTAATAGAGAAATTAATTTCTTATTAATTTGATTTTTTAGTGCTTCTGCCATTATGAACCTCCTAAAAAAGAAGGTTATATATATTATATTATTGTTTGTAAAAAAAATTAATTAATTAATTTTTTGAATAAGAATTAATTAATTCATCAATAATTTTACTATCATTTGCAACGGCACTCACTCTTTTCCAGAATAATTCTCGAAATTCTTTTTTTATTTTAGAATTTTTTGCAAACGGAATATAATACGATTTCATTGAAATATATTTTGTATGAATTTTTATTTGATCTGATATTTCATAGAATTTTTGTATATTCACTGGAAAGGTAAAATTAGCCACCACAGACCCCGTTCTTGTTTTTAGCAAATCTTGTAAGTTTGCTAAATTACTTTTCCCGATCAACATATCCTTTTTATAAATAGGTTGCAGTTCTTTACCGATGGAATAACCTCTTGCTACACGTACTGGCCTCAGTAGAGAATTTCTATCTCCATTAAACTGATAGGGATCCGATTTTAATGTGATTAAAACATATCCTGAGCAAGCTACTTTGAAAGATGACGTACAAACTCCCCATTCTTCTGGTCCTGAACCAGGAGGATATTCCAAAAAATGCGCTCGTTCATCATTATAAGATAAATTTAACGCTGCATCAATTTTACCTTTTTTCAATAAATCCATACATCTTGGCAGGGGCATAAACTCTAACAGAAGAATGACGTTAGTTTCTTTTTTTAGTTCTAATATTCCTCTTTTCAAAACATCGATACTCAAATTCTCTAAATTTTTTTTAAGTTTTAATTCTTCACGAAAATCATCTGCACAAACCTTAATTTGATTAGCAAATACAACTTGAAAAATTGCCAAAGAAGTAAATAGAATAATACATTTGAATATTGACATAATTCTTTCCTAAAGATAAAATCTTAATGATATTATAATAAAGATTAACATTTTTTATTTTAATTTTAAAGAGTCATTTTTAAGAAGAACATGAGTTGGAAAATATATATTATTGAAACAGAAGATAACACTTACTATACAGGAATAACTACAAATATTGAAAGAAGATTAGCTGAACATTTCAATAGAAAAAAAGGTGCTAAGTATTTCTCAATATCAAAACCGAAAAGACTGGTTTATGTCGAAGAAGTTCAAAATAGATCTTTAGCAACAAAAAGAGAG
>CAYSZE010000271.1:0-9229 GCA_964435255.1 uncultured Oligoflexia bacterium | reverse complement strand
TTTTACAAACTAAAAAGGCACATGTCATTCCATTTGATTATGGTTCAGGTCTATCACAAGTAGTAGTACCAATAAATTCATGGGTGACTGTTTCTGCGCAAGATCCAGATGACGATGAAAAATCGCAAGTTGATAATCCTTATGCAAATGATTATTCCGATACGGGGCAACGTTTATTTAAAGTTTATTTACAAGGTTCCACATCTGATGGTGTTTTTATACCAAAAAGAAAGGTTTCATTTTATAATCCCGTACCACCACCAAGTGCGCCTGTAATTAGCTTAGGAACTACAGAACCAACTTCTGATAGCTCTGATAAACAACCAGCAAGTACACCCGTTGTGCCTGTTCCTTTATCTAGTTTTTCAGGAAAACAAAATATAAACGATAAATCATCACTCGACTCCGCAGATGATGATGAATTGCCAAAAGCAAAAGTAGGGGATAAAAATTTTGAAGATATTCCTCCTCCCCCTCCTGTGCTACAAAAAAATTAAGCACTCGATCTAATTTTATTGACTTTACCACCCCAGAACTTAAGAACTTGCTTGAGTTCTTTCATATCTATTGGTTTGCCTAAGTATCCTTCCATACCAGCATCAAGGCAAACTTGTCCTTCTGCTCCTCGAGCATGAGCTGTCATTGCAATAATGTGTGGTCGCATAGCGCTTTTTGGGTATTTTTGAATGATTCGTTTTGTTGCTTCAATCCCATCGAGTTCTGGCATTTGAACATCCATTAAAATAAGGTCATAACTATTTCTTGTAAGTGACTCTATAACTTCATTTCCGTTAGCAACGATGTCACTAAGGTAACCAAATTTTTTCAACATATTTGTTATTAATTTTTGATTAACGACATTATCTTCTGCTACTAAAATACGTAATGGATAGATATCTGCTAATTTAGTTTGTTCTAATTTGATTCCTGCAATGTTTCCTTTTTTCTTAGCACTGATTGAATCTATTAATGCATCAAAAATATGTGAATACCGCAGAGGTTTAGCTACAGATGCAACAAACCCATTTGGAATTATTTTTTCATCTGAATAATATGTATTTGAATTTTTTAACAAAGCGATAAAAATAATCTGTTGATCCATATATTTTGAAATAAGTGAAGTACGAATTTTTTCGAATTCAAAGTGGTCAATTGCAATAAAAACAAAGGTCGGTGATATTTGAGAAGGAATTTCTATAGCATCTTGTACAGACTGTGCCGTATATGTTTCAATACCCCATTTTTCCAACTTGTCTTGTAATATTTGTGATTGCGTAGGGTTTTTCTCAACTATAAATGCAATTTTATTTTGAAGTTGAAGCAACTTGCTAATTAATTCATTTTCTTTATCTTTACTAGCATTAAGGCATTCTTCATAGTTTATTTCAACAGTAAAGCTAAAAACAGAACCTTTTTCTAATTCGCTTTTAACGCCTATATTTCCACCTAAAAGTTCTGTTAAACGCTTAGCTATGCTAAGTCCTAATCCCGTTCCTCCATATTTTCTAGTTGAAGAGTCATCAACCTGCGAAAAAGATTTAAACAACTTATTAATGTCTTTTTTAGAAATTCCTCGTCCTGTATCGACTATTTCAAAGCGAATAAAATTTTTATTGTCTTCTTTCTCATTTTTAACTCTGACTAAAGCATAACCATCAATTGTAAATTTAATAGCATTGTCAACTAAATGAGTTATTATTTGTTGAATACGAGTATAATCACTCACTATAATTTTAAAAACATCTTCATCAATAGTATATAATAACTCTGTATTTTGCGCGGCAGCGGCTGGTGCTAATAATTCAAAAACATTTTCAATGCAGGCATTTATTTCAAATGGGATGTGTTCTAATTCTAATTTATTTGCTTCCAACTTAGAATAGTCAAGTATTTCATTAATAATTACAAGTAAATTATTGCCACAAATTCTTAAAGTTTCTAAGTAATTTCTTTGTTCTTGATTTAGTTTTGTTCCAATTAGTAAAGTTGCTGATCCTAATATACCATTTAATGGAGTTCTTAATTCATGACTCATATTGGCCAAAAATTCACCTTTTAAACGAGTTGATTCTTTTACTTTTTCGGCGAAGTGAAGAATTTCAATATTGCGTTTTTCCATATCATCTTGTAATTTTCCAAGGCGTAAATATTCAAATAAAGATACAGTCAATGCATGAAAAAAAGCAGAAGTATTTATGTAAGTTAAAATAAAGAGTTCAACAAATTTTCCTGAGTCATTTTGAGTAAAAAAATTAAATATTGAAATTGAAAAATAAGGAATAGCAAAATAATAAATACATTTTATCCAGGGTTCCATTCTTTCAACTTTTAATTTATATTTTAAGTTAATCCTTAAAATATAAATGTAAAAAGCAAATAAAGGAATTTTTATAAGAAATGGAGATATTTTTAATAAAGTTTTATCGTTAATTAAAAGGATAGTTAATTCACTCCAACAAAGAACTGCATATATAGCTACAACATTTGAGAAAAATAAATATTGGTTTATTCCACTTAAATGAACCAATCTAAATAATAAGAAAATAGCTGTGACAAGCCAAGCAGAAAGACAATAAAATGCAGTATATAATTTAGGAGTTAATAAGTTAATGTCAAAAATTAAGATACTAGAGAGTATTAATAACACTCCAATTATTACTCTTAGATCAGAAAGAATATGCGAAATTTTCCAATAAAATTTATTTTCTATACCGTACATATTTTTCCTTAGCTATTTTATATTGCCCCATTTTTTTAAGTTTTCTTCTAGAACTTTTATTTGAATAGGTTTTGTCATATAGTCATCCATTCCTGCATTAAGACAACGTTCTTTGTCACCAACCATTGCATTAGCCGTTAAGGCAATGATAATAGGTTTAGGATTTATCTCTGCACTTGCTTTAATATTTCTTGTAGCGTCAAGGCCATCCATAACTGGCATTTGGAGATCCATTATAATAATATCAAAATTTTCTTTTGTAGCGGCTTCAACAGCTAAAGCTCCATTTTCAACAAGTTTTGCAGTATATCCCAGTTTTTTTAAAATACTTATAATAAGTTTTTGATTGACAACATTATCTTCAGCGACAAGTATTTTTAATTCTTGTGGTGTTTTAGTTGGCTTATCTTGACTATTCATAGGAATATTATCCTTATTTTGCGGAAAATGAGTAGTGATGTTCTCCTTATTTTTAGTAGTATTGTCAGGAGAGTTCGCTTTATTTTCAGTAGATAGATAGTTATTACTAACTTTTTCTTGCTGCAATTTTGGTTCTATATTCTGTGCTATATTTTGCGCATTTTGTTGTGGCTCAGAAGAAGTAATATTTTTAGATGGTTGGGATATTAGAGGTGAAGTCTTTATTTCAGATAAATCAACCCATTTTTTCAAAGTTTCTAAGAGAATTTGAAACTGAATAGGTTTGGAGATATAATCATCCATTCCTGCATCAATGCATCTTTCTTTATCACCTGGCATAGCATTGGCTGTCAATGCAATTATTTTGGGGCGGGCTTTATTTCTGGCATTAATAATTATATTTTTAGTTGCACTTATCCCGTTCATTTCTGGCATTTGCAAATCCATTAAAATAATATCATAAGTTTCTTTTTCTACTTCTTCGACAGCAAGACGTCCGTTTTCAACTAACTTAGGGAGAAACCCCATTTTCTTTAAAATACTTACAATGAGTTTTTGATTAACTGGATTGTCTTCGGCAACAAGAATTTTTGTTGCTTTTATTTTCTCCTGTGGGAGAGAAATATTTAACGAGTTTATTTGGCTTTCTTGTTGTGGTTTTATAGTTGAATTTACTGATTTCTGCTTTTTGTTTATTACATTAAGCAATGTTTTTGCCAGAATTTCTGTTTTTAGTGGTTTTGTTATTGTCTCATCTGATAGTTGTGGGAGATCGGGAGTCGCATTTTTTCCTAAAGAAACTAAAGCAATTGAAGGAATTTTACCAATAGGATTTATTTGATTTGCTTTTAAAAACATAATAGCTTTTTTATTGTCAGCAATAATATCAACGATTAAAATGCGAAATTCTTCAAGTCCTATTACACTTTGTGCTTCTTCAAATTTTGCAACAATTTTTGCATTTATTTTCCATTGTTTGAAACGTCGTGCGAGAATATAGCGCATTGTCGGATTTTCAGATATAACTAAACATTTTAGACCATTGAGTTCATTAGTATCAAACTTTGAGGGGGTAAAAATATTAGGTGTTTGGCATTTTAATGTAAATATAAACCGAGTTCCCTTACCTACGACACTTTCAACCCAAATTTTTCCTTTCATTAATTCTATTAGTTGTGCAGAAATAGCAAGACCTAATCCAGTACCTCCAAATTTTCTTGAAATAGATGCATCGGTCTGGGAATATGCTTTGAACAATTTTTTTATTTTATTTGCGGGAATACCAATCCCCGTATCTTTGACTTCAAATAATAATTCCACTAAATTTTCATCAACTTGGTCAATTTGAGTGACTCCAATAAACACTTCACCTTTTTCAGTAAATTTTAAAGCGTTATTACAAAGATTGAGTAATATTTGTCCTATTCGTTTACTGTCACCTATAATTTCTTGTGGAACAGAGGGTTCTATAAAGTAAGTTAAATCTAATCCTTTTTCAAAACTTTTTGGACTTACGACGTCTATAACACTCTCGACAAGTTCAGAAACTTCAATAACTTCTTGACTTAAAATAATATGGCCAGAAATTAAATTTGGCAGATCTAAGACTTCATTTATTAATTTCATTAAATTATTACTACTAATTGTTATCATGCTTAGTAATCTTCGTTGCTCATCACTAATATCTGTATCATTCAAAAGTTCTGCATGCCCAATGATTCCATTTACTGGTGTTCTTATTTCATGACTCATTGTAGCTAAAAAGTTTTCTTTTGCTTTCTCTGACTTTTGTGCTTCAATATGCATGAGGCTTAATTCACCCATTTTTCTTGCAAGTGTGATGGAAATTTCATGAATTTTATTAAATTCAGTTGATAATTTAACTTGGTTTCGAAATGATAGTATTCCTAATGAAAAGAATATGGCGATTTCGTTTAAAAAATGAAATTGAGTGTTGTTGGTATTTAATTCTGTTCCTAAATGAAAACTTATGCAAAAAAAAGCAGTAAATAATGTGCATAAAATTAATTCGTTTTTGTCATTTTTAAGCGGAAAATTTTCTATTGAAGTTATTAGTAAACTAAGAGGAACAATATGTGCAAAATATATACTGTACATAATATCTAAATTTAATATTTGAAATAAAGGAATAACTAATAAAGTTGTATAGATTAAATATACAGTAGGATTTGTTTCTTTTTTTACATAATATATGACGTCATTAAATTTTCTAACATTAAAAATTAATGAAATATTTAAAGTTATTGCATACCAAATTAATATATTTATGATAGAAATAGTTAAGCTTTTCTCTTCGTTTAGTAAGTAATTATCTGTAGTTAAAATCGATTTCATAATTAATGAAATAATTATGAAAGTTTGAGAAAAATAGTGAATAACAGTATAAGGTTTTTTTGAAAATTTTCTTCTGAAAGTAAAAAATGAAATTAAAGAGAATGATAGTAAAATATTTCCGATAAATACAACGAGTTCAAATTTATTAAAAACATTTTCAAATGAAAAATTATCTGCTAAGTAACCTAAAATTAAGGCAACAACAAAAAAACCAAGTACCCAAGATCTTCTTGTTAAAAAGGTTAATTGTTGAATTTTTTCTTCTAATCTTGAGAACATCAAGCTTTTCCTTAGAATATTTTTCTTCAATAGTTCTATCGGTATATGGTATTAACCTCTTTTCTTTCTGCCTTATAAAAAATGACAAAGAGATATAAAATTGACAGCCTGTTTAATTGAAACTGGAATATCCGAAATTGTTATTGTCTGTCTTTGTTTTTAGAAAGAGGTTAATTTGCCAATAATTACTTATAAATTTATATTCCCTGATAAGCGGGAAGTAAAATTTTCGGTAAATCTTGATAGACCACCGACATTAGCAACAGCTCCTAATGATCCAGATGTGGAATGGACACAATTGGAATTTAATAAATGTGTGAATTGTCCTTTAAATGCCACAGAACATAAAAAATGTCCTCCAGCCCTTGATGTTCAACATGCTATGCTTGAATTTCTCTTTCTACAGAAATTGTTCAAACTTTTGTTGAAACTGAAAATAGAACTTATTTTAAAGAATGTGACGCACAAACAGGATTAAAGGCTTTGGTTGGTCTCATTATGGCGACAAGTGCTTGCCCTATTTTAAAAGAAATGAAAGGAATGGCTTATTTTCATTTGCCTTTTGCTACTATTGAAGAAACAGTCTTTCGTTCTGTAACGACTTATTTACTAAAGCAATATTATAAACATGTGGCAGGAGAAGAGACTGATTGGACTTTGCAAAATATTCCTGTTTACTTTGATACTATTCAATTGGTAAATGAATCTTTTTTTCAAAGGATAAAAGCTGCAAGTAAAGCCGATGCTAACCTAAACGTTATTGTTTCATTATCATCTCAATCACAATTGATCTCATTGTCAATTGATGAGTATTTGCAATCACTAAAAGAACTTATTTTGGGAAAAGTTTGAACTATAAAACTTGAGCATTGACTGTAAATTTATCATTTTCAGAAGTGCATTTCAGGACTTTTACACTAAACTCACCTGTTTTTTTCAAAGAACTTGCCGCTTTTGCGCTATCTATTGTCAATTGTGAACCTTCTTTGAATTGGAACTTTGCTGAAAAGGTAATTGAACTTGGGGAAAGTTTTATAATTATAATATCAACATCAATCGGCATGTTAGTAATTTTGGCAGCAATATCTAATTTAGCTTCTCCACCTGGAGGGATAGGTGTTGTCATTTTGGGGGCAGAACTCGTAGGTGCATTTGGTTTTGCTTGAGGCGTGGCAACAACTCCTGGTTTTACCGTTTGTGTGGTTATTGGGGGAGAAACTGGTGGTGGTGTTGTTTTTGCAGCCTCAGCAACAGGTTGTGCAACGGGAGCTTTTGGTTTTGTTGGCGGTATACTGCCATCTAATAATTTTTTTAATTTGGTTTTTAGAACTTGAATATCAACTGTCTTATGAATAAGATCGTCTGGATTTAATTCATCAATTTTTGCTTGATCAAGTTCACCTTTTTTTCCTGTCAGAAAAACGACTTTTATATCTTGTTTTAGTTTTAGTTTATTAATAAATTCAAGAGTCTGATAACCATCTAAATTAGGCATTAATACATCTAATATCACTAAATCTATCATATGATCATTTAATATTTTGAGAGCGTCTAATCCACTTTTAGCTTCATAAAATGAATAACCGAGTGAATTTATAATTCCTTTTAGGAAAATTCTTGTTTCGGCTGCATCATCAACAATGAGTATAGTTTTAGTTGCCACAAAATCCTCTATTAAGAAGCTTCAAGCTCTTTAATTTTATTTTTTAAAACATCAGGAACTTGTTTCGTTACAGATTCAATACGATTAAAGACTTCTTGTGCATCGTCAAGTTTTTTAGAAAAACCTATATCTTCTAAAATTTGGCAATCATCAGCTAAGGAAACTAAGCCAATTAATCTTGAGCTTGACTTTAAAGTGTGAGCAGCTCTTTCTATTATAGGCGCATCGCTGTTTTGCATTGCTGTCGTCAATTCTTTCATTCTTTCTGGAAGATTATTTAAATACACACTCATTAATTGAACGATTAGTAAACGATCTGAAAAATCTTCATCACCGTTTCCTAATTCTTTCATGCTATTAACTATTTCTTCATCGAGTAGTGTTTTGTTGTTCATAGTTATTTTGGAATAACTCCTCTATATTTTGGTTCAGCAGGGGCTTCATTTAATTTGTCAATTTCTAATATTTTTGTTGTGCTCGTTCAAATTTAGGGTCATATTTTAAAATTTGTTGACACACTTTTTTCGCTCTATCATAATCTTTCATGCTAACTAAACAGAGAACTTTATTATACATTATTTTTACATCATTAGGTGTTATTTTTAATGCTAAATTATAACTTGATATGGAATCTTCAAATTTTCCCATTTCTTTATAGCAAATACCAATACTATTAAGGAAACTAGGGTTTTTAGGGTCTTGTTCTACAGCGCGTTGTAAAAATTCAAGAGCTTTATCTTTTTTCTTTTGGGCGAGAAAGTTCCGTCCAACTTGTGCATAAAGTTTTGGATAGACTATTTTCATATTAATGGCGCGCATTAAATAACTTTCAGCCTCTTCATATAGTTCGCAGCGGGTTAAAACATTTGCGACTTCTTCATATCGAATTGGGTTTTTAGGATTAATAACTAAAGCTTGATCAAAAGCTTTTAAAGCTGCTTGTTTTTTGTCAGAGGCAAGTAAACAGACTCCTAAATCAAAATATGCTTGCGGATAATTTTTATTATTTTGCATAGCGAGTCTAAGATGTTTTTCAGCTTCAGGAATATTTCCTAAAGCTCTATAACAGCGAGCGATACCAACGAAAGCTCTTGCTGAAGATAAATTTCGTGTCGAAATATTTTTATATGCTTCTAAGGCGTTTTCATACTCGCCACTGATATAAAGATAGCGAGCTAATTCATAATCAATTTCAATATTATTTGTATCTCTATATTTCACTAAAGTTTGTGAAATTTGGGTAGATAAGTCTTTCATCATGAATGGAATTTTAAGGTAACCATCGGGGGAGGCTTCTGGAAAACGCTGGGTTTCATCTTTAGTTAATTCGGGGCCAACCATTAAAATAGGTGTTCTTTTGATTTCTACATTTTCTCTTAATTCGCTCAGAAATTCCAACCCATTAATTTGTTTCATGTCTTTTTCGCAAATAATAAAGTCAAAATTTTTTTCTTGTAGAAATTTTAAAGCTTCTCCTTCGCTGACGCCTTCATAGACATTTTTAAAGCCAAGGGTTTTTAAAGATTTGATAATACCTTCACGTGATGCAGGCGCATCATCCACAACGATAAAGTTCATGTCTGGTGAAAGCTCAATGACGTTTCCTGCCATATTTTGTCTCAACCTTTAAAAAGAAGGATATTTTCCTTAGTATATCATATCCTTTTTAAAAAGAAGATCTACAGGTGTGTCAACCCCTTTGTTTTTATTACAATCTCGGCAGGCTGGAACAACATTGCCTGGCGTTGTGGTGCCAAAACGGGCTAACGGTACAATATGGTCCATGGTGAGGT
>CAYSZE010000270.1:0-2503 GCA_964435255.1 uncultured Oligoflexia bacterium | reverse complement strand
AAAAAATTTAAATAGATTGCAAAGTAAACTAAAAAAAGTAAGAATTTATCATTTAGATATTAGCAATATTTTATTTAATAATATTAAACAAATAAGAAGCAAAGTGCTAAGTTTAGATAATCAAGATATTAAATATGTTATTTTGGCGAATAAACCAATTCCCCAAGAATTAGAAACAGGATTTCCTATTTTAAGAAATAAAACTCAATATAAAATTTTACTCATTAGTGAAGCGTTTAAAATGATACCATATTTTTCTTATGTTTATTATATATTACCTAGGTATTATGCTCATGATAATGAGTGGGTCTACGACAAAAAGCAATCTTATTTTGAAATTGCAGAGCATTTAAACATTGCTAAAAATAGTTTAAACCCTAAAGAATATTATGTTGTAAAGGGTGTTGTAAATGAAGTGAATATATTAAAAGGGCACACTATAAATAATTTTGAAACAGTCCTTAAAAAAGGAAGTATGGATTTACAAAGTCAAAATATTGATGGAACAAAATCAGTAAAATATATTTTAATGCTTGCTAACCCTATTTTTTATTTCTCTTTAAAAAATATTAGAGAAATAGGACTAGAAAAATATAAATATTTTTTAAATGTTATACAGGAAATTAATGGGTATTTAAATATAAAGCAACAAAAAAATCATGTTGCCTATGCAGAATGGTTTCAAACTAATAATAAAAATATAGAATTGAAATATTTTGCAGTAGATAATAAAGATTTCGAAAAAAGTTTGACTTCTGGTAATAATTTTTTTATATCACTAAATAGAAAAAATTTTATTTTACATACTATTGAAAATGAAGAAAACCAAGAAAAAGCATACTCGGAACAAAAAATATTAGAATATTTATTAATACAAACAAAACATACAGGTATCAAAACAGGTGGGAAATTAAAAATATTTTCAACGCATGAAATATGTCACTTGTGTCGAAATTTTTATCCCGTGTTTAAAAAGCTTCGTCCATATATTGAAATTGAATTGTATACTGCAAATGTAAAAAATTTAGATAAATTTTATGCTGAAATTTTAAATTAAAAATAAAAATATAGTTGATCTTTATTAATGGATACTATTTTATGATTTTTAAATTTATTATTTTAATTATTTTGTTGTTTTTTTGTGGTTGTAGTAAAAACAATCAGTCTTTTAATTTTGAAGAAAATTTTTTATTAAATGAATTAAGTTCTTCTTATAATAAAGAATATTTTCGTGTCTGTAAGTCTTACTTAAATGAAGATGAATTAAATTTTGTGCAAATAAAAAATATATTATTACCTTATTTAAATAACAAAGAAGAATTGGTATTGTATTGGGAAAATTATCTGTATGATGAAACTAAGAGTCCTGAAAAACTCGCTAATTATATTCATTATTTACATGAATTATTACAATCTATTTCTAATCAGTCTAATTACTTAAGTGATGAAGCTTATATAAGGTTGTATAAGTATATTCATAAATTAAATAGTGAATTAATGGAAATGTATAATAAAGAAAAATTTGAGTTTGAACTCTTTAATCAAAATAATATAAATTATTTTGAGTTAAATAATCGTGATTTTTCTATGGTTAATTCCGCATTGAGTGCTGTACAAGTTGAGGAACAAGCACTCGTTTTGGTAGATCATTTTTTGGACTCTGTAGAAAAAATTCGCAATGAACATAATTTAGCAAGCAACTACATTTTATTGTTAACTGATAACTCAAAAGTCACTCCTGTTTCTGGCAATGGTAAAGTTAGAGCATCAATTGATGCAGGAGTTTCAGATGTTAAATTCACACAAGAGACATTTCAAGAAGTGCATTTTATAAGTCAAACTGAAAATGAATTGAATGCTTCTGATATCATCATTGTAAAAATTTTTGATCAAACAGTGCGGCATAATATTCAAAAATTTAAAGATTTTCTCAATCAGAATATTCAAGTTCTTAAACCTTATGTTTCTGTAAAAAATTCTCAACTTATGCCTGAAAATGATTTTAATGACAGTATTGCATTAAATGCAGGCTTGGCTATTTCTGCTATTTTTAATTATTTAGAATTTAAAAGGTCCTGGAAAAAAGATGAGAGTAATGCTTATTATGATAATATTTATAAACTTATTATGTCTCATAACTATTTAAGTTTTTCACAAATGTCTGCCGATGCCGCTCAAGCCACAGCTGATTTCGTTTTAATTTATAATTCTTTGCAGCTTGCTGATATTCAACAGCATGCGGCTTTTTATGCAAGACTGGGGAGAACAGTTAATATTGCTAGTAACGTTATTAGTTTTGCAGCAGTCGGTTTAGATATCGCTGAAATAGCTTATTCTCAATCAGCTACAGAAGTTATGCAGTTTTCAACGCAATCAGGGTTTGATAGTTTTGGTTTAGGTATGGGGCTGAGCAATTTAATACTGCGCGGCATGGGAGCTATGACTGCTTCAGCCATAGTGGGCTCACTCTCAGTTCCTTTAGCTGGTTTGGCTATTGGTCTTT
>CAYSZE010000269.1:0-5367 GCA_964435255.1 uncultured Oligoflexia bacterium | reverse complement strand
AAGCGTCGCACGCTTTGCGGCTCCTTTTCTATCTTGCATATTCTCAATTCTCGCCTTCGTTTCCTTACGGAAACTTGGCTTTTCAGTTCGCATTCATCCTCTTGATGAATCAAGAGGGTTTCTGCTCAGTCGGGCTAAATTTTCATGTCGAATGATATAGACAACTGAATTTTGTATGATTTCTTTTCGACAAGAAATTCCTTTGGGTAAAGCATAATTCATGAATTTCCTTTGACTAACTCATTATTGAGTTCTAAAAGTAGATATCTAGGTTTTCCACTTCCTACAGTTGTTTTGATGACTTTAATTTCGGTTTCTTTATTCAGTAAAATATTTATTTTTTCAGGATTCTCTAAAACAGGTGCAATTTTTCCTGAAATAATTTCATTACTTTCTTTTATTTTAAATTCAAATGTTCTTTTATTAGGGAGAACACCTAGAAATTCTCCTGCTATAGAAATATTTTCTTCTTGTTTGATGTTCTCTACGCTAAGACGATCTGCGCATGATTTGACTTGGGCCACATGATCGAAAATAAATTTCTTTTCTTTGAAATTAAATGTGCAAACCGCTTCTTCCGAAGCCAGTTTATCTAAAAAACTTTTTACAGCAGAAAGTGTTTTTTTATCCATCCCCTCTGTAATATCTGCAAGTTCTTCATCTGTTTTAAAAAGTCCTTCTAACAAACGCTGACTTTGCTCGATGGCTTGAGCCAAAATGGGAGAAGGCTGATTGTTATTTTCTGGTGTCAGGTATTCTTCTAGTTGAAAACCAAATGAACCTTGAGCAGTGGAGGTAATTAGCATTTTATCAGTACTTTTATTTGGCATAAGCTTTGTAATCATGTCATTAAATTTCGCTAGAATGTCAGTCCCAAATTCTGCAAAAATGCCATGTGATTTTACTACGGGCTTTCCTCTGAAAGTCAGTTTAATTCTTGCTGGTTCTAACTCAACAGCAGATATTGCCTTCAACTTTTCATTGATGTTTGTCAATCTTGTTTGCAAACTTAACAGATCGATTACCTCTTCTTCGGCTGTTTCGGCAATTAATTTTTCTAGGGTATTTTTTTCTGCAAGCAAAGATTGATAGTAACTATTCATTTTAATTCCTCTTCTACCAAATTTAAGTTGGTATTTAAATTTGCCCTAGCAGCTTCATCGTCCGTTGGAGAGAGATCGATTTGCAAAAATCCTTTCCAAGATTCATCTCTTTTGTGGGACCACATACTATACCAGTATGATGTTCTATTAATTAATCTCTCAGGAGATGATTGAGACAGAGAAACGAAGTAGCCATCTACTTGGAAGTTTTCTTTAATTAAAATGGGATCAAATATTTTTGAATTTCTTATTACTAATTCCTTTTGCGATAAACCATCAGGAATATAATAAAAATTTACGATATCGATATCATTGGGTGGTCTACCTTCCAGCATTTCGATATTTTCTAAAAAACTTCCATCAATCCACTGAAATCCTTTGATGATGCCAATAGCATGCAGTTCTTTTCTAAAATTTAGAAGGCCCATTAAAATCTGATTCCGTTTTAGAGATGTTCCATATTTTAGAATAACATCACTTAAAGATACTTGATAAGGAGATCTTTGTGAGCTTGTTGGGCTTAAATAGTTAATTGGTGGGATAATCCCTTTATCCGTCCAGTTTGGAATCATGTTTAAAATCTCATTTGATAGATTAGAGTTAAAATAGATTTAAGTTTGGGGTTAATATCTCAATTAAAGAATGAAGTGCTTTTTTATTCTGGAAAAAAATCCTCACTTCCCCAGCTCCTTCCTTATCAAAGCTTACGCGTGTGTGGAATCCTAAAGCTTGTTTTATTTGGTATTCGGCCTCAAGTATTTCATTAATTTGAACAAGTGGAGCTTCTTTTTTTGATCTTTCAATGGGTTTTGCTTCTAACTTTTTGGGTTTTGGAAACTTAGGCACACTGCCAGCCCCTTCTTTAGCCATCCTTATGACTTCTGAGCGAAGAAATTTAAACCCATTTAGCTCACATATCCTTCTTTTACCTGCAAAACCATTTAAAAGTACCCTGCATGTAAACACTTCAGGATTATTTTGAATGACTTCTTTAAGGTCAGATGGAATCTTTGCAAGCCAAATAGAGCGGCTTACGACTTGTTTATTTTCATTAAAAGTATCGGCAATGGTTATAATAGGAGTTCCTTTTAAATAAAGCTCTCTCCAATGTTCTCCTAAAGCTATGTACTTGATGCCTTCGGCCTTTTTTGTCATAAGACCCCTTTTATGTTTCTCTTATGATTCTTTTATCATAACTAGATTACAACAAAAGCTCTAAAATAAAAAGAAACTTGTCAAAACAATTTATAAATCTGTTTTCTCCTGTGTCTTTTTTAAAGAAAAAGCAAAAATCGAATTCCATAATATACATTATGGAAGATAGTAAGACGTTTGTCAGACAAAATAAATACTGTCAGACAGAAACTTGACTATAAGAGACAAATACATTTTAATATTTTAATTGTCTGACAAAAATTTTTGTAAGCGTGGTTAAAATGGAATTTAGCTTAAAAAAAGGACAAAAATGACCATCCAAAATGAGCAATGCATAGAAAAAGAGCGAAATCATTTAAACGAGCAAATTGAAAAAGGGGGTAGCTCTGGTATTAAACTCAAAAAAGACCCCCCGAAAATCGCCCAGGAACAAAGCGATTTTTTAAAATCTTATATATCTAAAAATACTAAAGAAAATTATAAACGAGGGCTTTTAGAGTTTTTAGAGTTTTGTCGGGAACGAGGAGAAGCGTTTGAGAGTGTCTCTGAAATCAAGCGATTTCATGTAGATAGCTTTAAAGAAGAGCTTTTAAGAAAATTCACGCCCACCACAGTCTACGCCAAGCTTGCCCCTGTGCTTTCTTTTTTAAAATTCACTTTTGCGCAAGACTGGCTCCCAAAGAATTTCGCGTCCCAAGTAAAGTTACCGAGGATAAATAAGGCAAAAGGAAAGACAGAAGCTCTATCAGAGGATAAGCTTTTAAAAATTCTAGAGAATTTAGAGCAAGGATACAAAAAGGCTTCAAACCCTCAGGGAAACAAGGAGGACTATAAGGCCCACTTAAAATATGTACTGTTTGCTACGTTGGCGGAAATAGGCATGAGGGCCACAGAACTCACGGGACTAAAAATAAAAGATGTGGATTTTACAGGTAAGCATCCTAGAATTCATATGCAGTTTAAAGGAGGCGTGCTGCATTCTCCTCTTATAAGTGATGGGCTTTCGTGTTTACTTAAAAATTATATTGAATCTTTAAGAATAGGGGCAAAGCCATACGATCCTCTTTTTACTATCCACCCTTACGCAAAAAAGAACCTTTCAAGACAACACCTAGCTATCATCATTAAAAATATCGCAAATGAGAATGGGATTGAAAAAGAAATCACTCCTCACAGTTTAAGAGCAACTGTCGCTTCTCTCTTGCATCAAAGAAATGTTCCCATTGGAGAAATCCAGCAGTTATTGGGTCATAGATCCATCCTCACAACAATGATGTATGTAAGAATGACCGATGAAGAAAAACAGAGTGCCGGTAGAAAATTAAACTTAATCAATAATAAATGAATAGGAGATTTTCTTATGACGTTTTCTATTTTAAATGAAAGAATATATATTGAAAAATTAGTGAAAAAAAATCATTATTCTATGTTTTATTTTACCAATTCAGATTTAAATTTTTCTATTTTATCTAACTATTTTTTTAAGCATAAGGCAAAAAGTAGAGAAGATATAAAAAATTTATTTCCTTTTGATTTAAAATCTTTTTTAGCTATAAGAAAAAGAAGGTTAAAATATGATCTTTGCTATTTTTTGACCTATGTATACTCGAAAGAAAACAGACAGGATATCGTAATCAGTGATTCAAAATGTGTTTTTTATATCGAGTCTGATGATGTTCTTTGTCCTACAGCTTCATTTAAAGCCTCACTTTTATCACCAGAGTTTAATAGAGAAATAAAAATAATTCAAAAAAAAATATGGAGTGAAAGAGAAAAAAATGCGTAAAGCAGTAAACTATGCAAAATGCGAAATCACAAATAAAAAAGTGACAAGTCAAGAAGTACAAGAAAAATTTTTGCAGTTATAGAGTTCAGAAAAAATGGCTTTATTGCCATAAAAAAGGAAGGAATAAAAAATGGAATTAGAAGAGTCCAATCAAAAAGATACACGTTATACGATTCGCTTTGCCTCAAGTGAAGAGAAGAATTTCGTTCAAGAAGCGATTTTAAAATCGGGTTTGTCTCCGGGGGGGGTATTCGTTAAAAAAGCAATTGAAATGCAACTACTTTCACAAAATAATGAAGATTCAAAAACTAAAAAATTAATTGGAAAAATTGATGAATTAACTCATCGGCTAAATCAAATGCTGAGGGCTGAAGCTTTGGCTGCTCTTGAATTAGAAACACAGGCAGAAGAGAAACTCAAACAGCTAGAAGCTGAAAAAGAAGATCTTGAAAAAGAACGTGTGGCATTAGAAGGGCAATTTAGGGAGCTTTTTAAGCAAAAAGAAATTGATTTAAAAGATGAATATGACAAAAAATGGGAAGAAAAAGAACAAGAATATCAAATGGAATTAAAAGAGTTAAATTCAAAAACCCTTTCTTTAAAAGACAAAATTGAAAATGACGAGTCTCAATTAAATAAATTAAATAGTGAATATAGTATTCTTAAAAAACAGTATGAGGATAAAATTAAACTGCTAAATTCTTATGAAGCAAGAGAAATGGATTTAATGAAAAAAAATCTGGAACTTGAAGACAGGCTTAAAAAATCTGAAATAGATTATCTAAGTTTGCAAAAGCTTGAAATAGATAAAGCTGTTTTATTGGAAAAATTAGAGTCAATTAAAAAAGAAGAAGCCCTTAAACGAGAAAATTTAGAGCTAAAACTAAAACATTTTCATTCCAATGAAAACGGAAATGGAGAGAAAAAGACATATAAAAAATCTGAGGATAGAGAGAAGGAATTGAGTGATGCTGAAAATCTGATTATTAAAAATAATCACCCGACTCTATTTAAAGATAATAAAGAAACGGTAAAATAAAATGATGAGTCTGAATAGAAATGAAAAAATACTGCTAAAAAAATATTTAAGTTCACTTATTGTATGTATTTGTAGCTTTATAGAAGATGAAAAGGTTAAATTTTGTATCGAACATGCAAACTCATTTTCTGAACTCATATCTTTGATAGCTGAAATAATTAAAGAAAAAGAATGTTCTGGCTGGATGGGGGAAGATTTAAAAGATGATCAACTGAATGTTTTAACAATTATATCTGACCTTTATTTAAAACGAAACAAAAGCAAATATAAGGCAATTGAAAAAC
>CAYSZE010000268.1:0-3038 GCA_964435255.1 uncultured Oligoflexia bacterium | reverse complement strand
GTCTCCTCTTGTATGCTTTGAAATTTATCATACACTAGCTTTCTGTATGACAGTAGGTTGCTTTGATCAAGCAAGCAATGAGTATTAAAGTATGCTTGATTTTGGAGTTCATATGAAAAAGATTCTCTTCCTTTTTTTATTTTTAATTTTTGTTTCCTGCATACCTATTTTTTCGGGCGTAGGATATGTTGCATGGCAAGTTTATGCAGGAAATTATTCAGAATTTGAATAAACAAGAATTATTGAAATATTATCTAAAGAAACAATTTTATATTATGCTGATGGTCAATCGCAATTGGGAAGCCTTTTTGGCCAAGAACATAGAATATATGTAAATATTGATCAAATTCCTCAAATTATGAAGGACTCCATTGTTGCCGCAGAAGATGAAGACTTTTATTCAAATATTGGTATTGATCCCAAGGGTATTTTGCGTGCAGCTATTCATAATATAATATTTAAAACCCGCCAAGGTGCTTCTACTATTACACAACAAACAGTAAAAAATTTGTTTGGACGTAAAGAAACAGATATTTACACTAAATTTCAGGAAATGATTAATGCATTTAAGTTAGAAAAAATGTATTCCAAAGATCAAATATTGGAATTTTATTTAAACCAATTTCATGTTACAGGAAATGGTAGAGGAGTTGGGGTTGCAGCAAAATATTATTTTAATAAAAATGTTGAAGAACTTAATTTGATTGAATCAGCTTTTATTGCAGGAAGTGTTAAAGGACCAGAAAAGTATAATCCGTTTACTAAAACTTCTGTAGTAGGACAAGAAAAAGCACACAGAGAAGCACTTATTAGAAAAAATTATGTGCTAGAACGTCTTTTAAAGACGCAAAAAATTACGAAACAACAGTTCGAAGAAGCAGTAAAGGAACAAGTTCCTTTTAATCAAGGTAAATTTCAATTTAATGAATTGGCAGTTAATCAAATTATCTTAAAACAACTTTCAAGACCAGAAATATTATCTGCAATTGGCGCAAATAACGTAGATGAAGTTGGTACTATGGGGCTGCGTTTGACAACAACATTAGAAAAAAATATTCAGACTGCTGCACAATACGGTTTAAGGCAAAATTTAAGCCGTATACAAGTTGTGTTGAATGGTTTTAGTGCTGAACCGCAGTCAAACTTTGTTAATATTCAGCGTCCTGATTTATATGGATTTTATGTTGGGCGGATTGATTCTATTGATAAATCTGCTGATAACGAAAAAGTAGTTGTAAGTTATGGTATTCCCACCTGTACAATAAACACACAAGCTTTAAGTAGAACAGCAATTATTGCTGATCAGCCTTTTAAAAGAGGAAAGAAAAAATCTATAGAAGCTTTGTTAAGTTCTTTACATGTCGGCCAATTCGTTTTAACAAGTGTGAACAAAATTAAAGATAACCAAATGTTTTGTGATTTAGAATCTCGCCCGCGTGTTCAGGGAGCCGCAATTGTTTTAGACAAAGGAAAAATAATTGCGATGGCAGGAGGGTTTTCTTCTAACGAGTACAATAGAGCTATTTTTGCTGAAAGACAGCCAGGATCCTCATTTAAATTGCCAGTATATTATGCCGCTCTTCAACTTGGTTGGACGGTACTCGATCCTCTTCCTAATATTCGTGATGCTTTTATTTGGCAAGGAGTTTTTTATTTTCCTCGTCCTGACCACGCCATTAGCAGTTTAGAGACTACAATTTTAGGTGCAGGCGCAAAGTCGGAAAACTTATCAAGCGTATGGTTATTAAAGCATTTATTAGACAAAATGAGTTATGATCAATATCTCGATTTATTACGTTTTTTAGATATTTCTGGTAATGGCAAAAGTTTGGAACAAACTTTAAGTTTAGTTGCAAATAAATTTAATGCCTCTCCCGATCATGAAGTTTATATTAAAAGTGGTATTTTAGAAAAAATTAAATCTGATATGTTGTCTGACTTAAGTGTATTAGGAAATAATAAATTAAAAGTTTTTTTAAGAACATTACATCTTGGAAATGGTTTTGATAAACAAGAGCAAATTATTTCTGAAGATAAGGAATTACCACCTAAAGAAAAAGAATTAAGGTTAAATATTTTAAAAAATAATTTAATCCGCTGGAATAAGCTTTCAAGTCAAGCAAAAAAAGCTGTTGAGTCCTTAAGTAAAATTATAGGTGGTTCTTCATTAACAGAAATTGATAGAGACTTATTATCTTCTTTTGCAAAGACAGATGATGGCAATTTAGTCTTTTTGAGTAATAATCCTTGGAAACCTGAAGTCACAACAGCTTTGGTTTCTGGTGTGAAATTAACTCCATTAAGTTTTGATGCCTTATTATCTTATGTAAAGTCTAATCCCAGTGCATTGAATGCTGGTAGTATATTATTAGATGGTATTGTTTCAATTTCAATTCTTGAAAATATAAATTCAGATATTGCAAAAAAATGGAAAGATATCCAAAGTGCACCTGCATTAGAGCGTTTGTATTGGAATGCTGATTTTAGATATTCACTCGCTATGTATTATGCGGCAAATATGGTTAATGACATGGGAGTGCAAGAACCTTTAAAATGGGTACCTTCCTTCTCACTTGGTTCAAATGATGTTACTTTATCTGATCTAGCTTTAATGTATCAAACTTTCTTAACAGGAAAAACGTATCGTTACTTTAATACTGCACAACCTAATCAACTCTTGCTTATTAAAAGAATAGAAGATGCAAATGGTAATTTATTATGGGAAGCGAAAGCAAAAGAATACCAATTTTCTGATAATTTTTATTCTGCGCCTACTTTAAATACTTTAAGAGGTACTGTAACAGCAGGAACAGCATATGTCTTAAATAAAAGTGTTATCTTACGTTCTAATGATGATGAAGTTGATAAACAATTATTAAATGCACCAATTAAAGTACCAGCGTTTGGTAAAACAGGTACAACAAATGAATATAAAAATGGTACCTATGTAGGGTTTTTACCTTATCCAACTTCGAAAGGTGATATTTTATCACCTGATAATGCATATACAATAGCAACTTATATCGGTTATGATAGTA
>CAYSZE010000267.1:0-5162 GCA_964435255.1 uncultured Oligoflexia bacterium | reverse complement strand
ACGACACCACATTTAAACCTGTTATTTCTTTTATTTTTTTAATTGCTAATGCGGGGTACTTCGGATGCGCATTAATTCCAGTCCCTATTGCAGTGCCTCCAAGGCTCAATTCTAAAAATAATTTAGATCCTTCACGGATTCTCTCAATATCTTCACTTAACATGACTGAAAAAGCTTCAAATTCTTGCCCTAAAGTCATAGGCACAGCATCTTGTAACTGGGTTCTGCCCATTTTAATAACATCCGAAAATTCCTTACCTTTTTCAGATAAAGTCTGGCAAAGCTCTTCAAGCGCTTCAATTAAAAAGGGAATAGCTTGTAAGGCTGCTAAACGAATGGCTGTTGGATAAGCGTCGTTTGTTGATTGCCCTAAATTCACATGATTATTAGGATGAATAAATTGATACTCACCCTTCTTTTTGCCCCATAACTCTAAAGCTCTATTAGCTATGACTTCATTGGCATTCATATTTGTGGAAGTTCCTGCTCCCCCTTGAATCATGTCAACTAAAAATTGATCATGCCAATGCCCCAAAATGATCTCATCGCATGCCATTACTATGTAATTGCATATTTCTTGATCTAAAATACTCAGTTCACAATTTGCTAAAGCAGCTGCTTTTTTAACTTGAGCTAACCCTTTAATAAAAATAGGAAAATCGCGTGGTAACACACCTGTGATATTAAAATTTTCAATAGCTCTTAAAGTTTGCACTCCATAATAAGCTTCATCAGAAATTTCTCTATCACCTAACAAATCGTGTTCATGACGTTTTTTGCCCGATGAGTAGCCAGAATACTGAACATTTCCAAGGCTTACGCCCCGTGCCAATTTATTAAAAACAAAAGAGCCTATATTCATTTGTATTTTACAAGATATTTCCTGCTGTTCTTGCATTAATTTGAGAAAATTTGCGCGGGTTAAAACTAACATTTCAACATCGGTAACAGCTTGCGCTTTGGCTTTGTGTAATGTGCCTTCTTGCAATAGAGCCGCTTCTCCTAAAAATTGCCCAGGACCATAAATCGTTGTGGGTTCTTCAAAATCAAAGGTTTGTGCCGACACTTCTATACGTCCTTTAAGGATGAGGCGTAGTCTGTCCCGCACAAGTCCAGGCGCGTAAAGAGTGTCATCTTTTTTAATAGACAGAGTTTCTAGATAATTCACTAATATATTGATTTCATTATCAGTAAGAGAGGAAAAGAGGGTAAATTGTGCGATGAGAGCAAGATCCATAGCAATAGTCCTCCAAAAATGGATTTAGTTTGTGTTACACCTATTTTATTATTGTGACAATGGGAGTGAAAGATGATAGTGACATAGACTTGGTTCTGATATTTATATTATGAATTTCTATTTTTATTTAACTGGAGTTTATTTTGAGTTTTAGGGAAACAGAAATAAATTTTGCAATATGGTTATATCCAGAAAAAAAAGAATATTTTAATTATGTTCTTTTTTCTTCTATTCTATTGCATATATTATTTTGTTTTCTTTTAACATATATACAAAATAACAAAGCAGAAGAAATTGCAGTTACTCCGCGCAATAATAATCCAATTCATATTCAATTTACCGATGGTAAATTGAATAAAACAACGCCCAAAAATAACTATCATGAAAAAAAATTAACAGAAAATATTCCTGAAAATAAAATGGGAGGCGTGTTAACAGATGATAATCCGAATTCAGATAGCAAAACTTTAATACCTGAAGAATTAGCAGCCAAAGAACTAAAACCAAATAAACAACCGCTTGTGTCAAAACGCCTACCACAGACAAAAGATCTTCCACCGTCCATAACAAATAAACCAAATTCAGAAAAAAAATCAGAAATGGAACAATTTTTACCTCATTCTAATTCTGCTTATATTGATGAATTAAGAGAACATTACCGTCGTGAACCTAAAATAGAAGGTGATAGTGGAGATATCCCTGTTATTGGTGACGACTATGCACCAAGAAGCGGAGCGAAAATTAAAGAAAGGTATAGTGTTCGTGACTTAAGTCTTTATCAATTTAGTTTACAATTCAAAGAAAAATTTGGGGGCATTTGGAACTCGCAAGATCGTGTCGTCCCCCCAACTTCTCCCTTACGACCAGGAGATATTATTTATTATAAGATATACATAAAAGGTGATGGTTCATTATATAAGTATGAAAACCTGTCACAAAAAAGTTCACCACAAAAAGATTTTGCAGCAGTTGATAAAATGATTGATGAAGTAGTATCTAAAGTTTTTCCACTGTCGCTTCCAGGAAGGTTTGCGAAAAACCTTGTGACTGAAATAATAGCGATTCAAGTGGTCGGAAGGAATAGTCCAGTGCAATATTCTTTTCAATAGGTGAAAAAGTGTTTTGTTTTTATAGAATAACCATTCTCAAAGTGATACCTTTTTTGTTATAAGCATGAATTAAACTTTGAATGCACTTTAACTGTTCATTCTCTCAATTTTCCTTAGGGAGGATCCATGTTCGATTGGTTTTTTAGACTACTATCCCATGATTTAGCGATTGATCTCGGGACAGCAAATACATTGGTGTATGTAAAAAACAGAGGGATTGTTGCAAATGAACCTTCTGTGGTCGCTGTTCAAAGAGACTCACGCGGTCTAAGAACTGTTAAAGCAGTGGGTAGAGCTGCGAAAGAAATGCTAGGTAGAACTCCTGGAACGATAGAAGCTGTTCGTCCTATGAAAGATGGGGTGATTGCCGATTTTGAGCTCACGGAAAAAATGTTAAGTTACTTTATAGGTGTTGCTCATAACCATCGATCTTTAGTGCGCCCCCGTGCCGTTATTTGTATACCTTATGGAATTACCGAAGTTGAAAAAAGAGCCGTCCGTGAATCTGCTGAATCAGCGGGATGCTCTTCTGTTTACTTAATTGAAGAACCAATGGCTGCTTCCATTGGTGCAGATCTGCCTATTCATGAAGCAAGCGGAAATATGATCGTTGATATTGGCGGCGGCACAACAGAAGTTGCGGTCATTTCTTTGCTAGGTATTGTGTATTCAAAAAGTGTGCGTGTGGGTGGCGACAAAATGGATGAATCCATTGTGAATTATTTAAAACGCCGTTTTAATGTTTTAATTGGTGAAAGAACAGCGGAACAGATAAAAATAGCCATTGGCTCTGCTTATCCCGAAGAAGAAATCCGCACTATGCAAGTCAAAGGCCGCGATCTTGTTGCTGGTATCCCAAAAACAATCGAAGTCACCAGTGAAGAAATTCGTGAAGCTATGCAAGAACCCGTCAATGCTATTGTTGAAGCCGTTCGTCTGGCATTAGAAAAAACCCCACCAGAATTAGCAGCAGATATTGTCGACAAAGGAATTGTTTTAGTCGGTGGTGGTGCTTTAATTAGAAATCTAGATGTGTTGTTGCGCGAAGAAACAGGACTTCCTATTGTGGTTGCTGAAAATCCTTTAACCGCAGTCGTTTTAGGTTCAGGCCGTGTTCTTGACAATCCTGAACTTCTTAGAGAAGTTACATTTTAAATAAAAATTTTGTTTTTATTTATATGTAACTTTTGAGGTTCGAATGTCATCCATTTTTACAGCAGCGCAAAGAAGATCTCTTGATAGAATTTCTGGCAATTATCTGCACTTCCTTGAAGAAGAATCTGACTTTACTATTTCCGATGTCTTTTCCTTAGGCTTATTGTTGACCCAAGCAACACAAATGCAGGAACGCAAACAACAATTAATTGATTATTACAAATCAGCGTATTCAATTACTTGCGGAGCCCTTCACATTAAAAATCCTGAATTGTTTCTCATTCGTATTTCAGAAAAACCTGAGGCTTGGAATGACTTTTCCGATTTTAAAGCCGTCTGGTATCCGCAATGGTTTGCGAATCAATTAGAACTTAGAAAAAGTATTTTTCAATTTACAAGTGAAGATACACAAAATAGCACTCCTGATTTTTGGGGTGAAACATGTTCCGATGAACTTGTAAAAAAAGAACTCTTGGCTGTGAAAAGCGCATTTAAGCAAATTCATATTGGGGTTTTAGCTGTTGTACTGAAAATAGATTTTGCATTGGCAGCTATATTAGGATGGCCAATGCACACCCATATTCCTTGGAATAGTTTGAAATATAATTATCATTTTCCAACAATAACAACTCAAAATTAATTTAACTTATTAAACAAATCTAACCTAAAAATTTAATGTTATATTTATGCAGCGTTATTTGTTTGAAATTATAAATACATTTGCTATTTTTTCGCATTACAAATAAGATGACATCGAAATTTTCAAATTTTTCTGCAAGTTTAGCGCATAATTCTAGTTCTGCTATAGAAAGAATTTCAGAAAAATGCACTAATAATACTTTATTCACAGTCACATCTTTAACTATATATAATTTTTCATTTAAGTAATTTGCAATAACTGGTTTCTGAATATTTGTCGCAAGAGTCAGACCTTCAAGAAAAGCTATTTCCCACAAATAATTTAGATAATTATTTGCGCAATCGTGTTTTTTTATAATAATTTCAGCATAACTCTTTGCCCCTGCCTGATTTATATTATGAATTTTACGATCTACCAATTTAAAACATTTCACACCAGAAACATTAGATTTTTTTACATTTTTATTATGATTATCGATATAATTAATAGCTCTTTTAACACGTTCTAAAGCCAACTCATAAATAGAATAAAAACCTATTTCATTTTTTAATGAGATATTATCAGAGCTGTTTTGAATTGAAATTGAATTTAAATGATATAAACCAGTTGCATTTAAATTTAAGATTGCATGTAATGTCGTTCCTGATCCTGCAAAAAAATCTAACACATAATCACCAGCTTTTAATTCAATACATTTTAGTAAATATTGAATAAGTCCAATTGGTTTTGGATTATTAAAAAGCCTTTTTTTATTATCAAATAATAATTTTAATTCTTCAGAACCTTTCTCATTATAGCATTCTGGAAGATCTAAAAAATCACTTAGAACAGCTTTTTTATTTAATTCTTCAGGCAAAACATTTCTTCTAAAACCCTTTTTTTTAGTAATAAAAATAGTTTTATTCACTATTTCTTGATTAATTCGCCAAGGTGCTTTTACTTGAATAGAATTAACTAGAATGCTATTTTTTATGTTCATTTCATTTAGAATTTCATATTTTATACTTCTATTTTTATATAT
>CAYSZE010000266.1:0-21251 GCA_964435255.1 uncultured Oligoflexia bacterium | reverse complement strand
AATGCAATACATCACTGGAATTTCTCTTTCAGAAAATCCGTGTAATTGCATAAAAGCTGAAAAAGATTTAAACAACTCAGAATTTACTCTTATTTTCTTAACAGTATTTTTCTTGATATAATTTTCCGAATCGTATGCATTACCAAATAGGTCTCTAACCTCAAACTTTAAATTCCCATCAATTCCTCCTATTTTTTGACCCATAAATACTTTGCTATTTTTACCGACATAAAACTTATGAATTCCTTTATATACTGTAAAAAAATCTTCTGATTTAATAACAATAACACCTTCTTTATCTAGGTAACCAGATATAATAACTTTTCCGTTAGCTGCTGCATACACTGTTTTATCTTTAGATGAAATTAAAGTATAACTTTTAAATTCATCAGAATTAAATTTCTTCCAACCGTACTTTTCTATTATTTTACCTGATAAAATAGGATAGATTATATTAGGATTAAATTCTGTTCCATGTTTATAATTATTATTAGCTATTGCTTTATTAAAAGCTAATAGAAAAATTAAAATAAAAAGCAATTTTGAATTTAATTTCATTTAATATTCCTAAAATTATTCTACTTTAATTTGATAATATATTCCAAGTTGTAGATGTATCAACAAAAAACACCTGAACAATTGCACCAGGTGAAATTGTAATTTCTGTACCACTTCGATTTATACTGTCACTTAATCTTGTTGCTATTGAATTTACTGAACTCGCAAGGGCTTGGCGTACTTGATTTGCAACTGTGGGATCAACGGTAACTCCTGTCTGTGCGACTGTTGTTGTTAAAGTTCCGAGGACATATGTTGATAGAAATGTTCCTGCTGTAGCAATAAGAAGTTGCCAGTTTGCTGGATCATATATTTTTCCGGACAAACCATTATCTCCCACGATATCTTTTACTATTGCTTTACATGGAACAGGTGGGGAATCATCTCGTGTGTTGACGCATTTATCTATTAAAATTTCGACTCTTCTGTTGGATTTATTTAGTTGCGCTTGACCTACAAACGTTACATTGTTTGGAAATTTTTGTTCTGTAGATCCAAAAGCAATTAAACTTGTATCTAGTTTTTCACCATTCGTAACTGTTAATTTGTCAGGCAGAAGTGCATAAACTCTTGTTCCTGCTTTAAACATTTGCCCAAGACCTGCTATTTGTTCTTTTCCTGATAAAGTCGAAAGACTTTCAGCACTCATAGAAGCAAGACGTGCCAATTTGCTTTTCGGAATTCCTTTATTTTGTGTCTCTGTTGATACGGTTGGAATATGCGACGAAGATGGTCCTAATTCAGCTTTTGATGGAGCATCTACTTTTCTTACGACAGCATCTTTGATTATTCCTGGAGATGAAACATAATTCACAAAATTCTGAGCATCCTTTATCTTAGAAGAATCAGTATGATTTTTTTCCACAACTTCCCCTGCTGCTACAGGTAAATTATTTTGCTCTTCTTCAGGTGATTTACCAGCCAAAGCGATATCCCAAGGAGATTTAGAAGATGAAGAGGGGTCTCTTCGATTCGTTGGAGTCTGTAATTGTTTATCTTTAGACTCTTTGTTTCTTGCTTCAAGCATTTGTGTTTGTGCATCTGCTATTTTAGCTTCACTTAATTCTACTGGCTTTAACGCAGAAGCCCTTAATTTTTGAGACAAAGAAGCACTCTCAGCTTCTTTATTTATTTTTTCATGAGTTTCATTTTTATCATCTTTAGACATATTTATGATAAATGCAGAGCCAAAGACAAAAACCCCTAAAGCTAATCCCATTATCTGAAATGTATTTTTTTTATTTAGAGCCATTATCAACCCCTTTTATCCTTTTGTATCCCTTTTTATCCAATAGTTCTGCAATTGAATTAACACTATTTTTATTGTTTAGATCATTATTAAGTTCATTCTTTTCTTTTAGCGAATTTTCTAGTTTAATTTCACTTTGAAAACTGTTTGAAAGTGTTTTAATATCTTGATCCTTATTCTTAACAATCATGGTATCTTTTTTAAACGGCTTAAATTTTTTTCTCATCAATTCATCTAGATCTTTTTTTTCACTTTCTTCTCCTTTATTTAATATTTTGTCCATACTTTTTGAATCATTAATATTTTCAATAAACTCCTTTTTTATTTTTTTATTCTTTTTTTCAATCGAATTTTTCTGTCCAATTCTCTTTGGAGAAAAGGAACTCATATCATATGCATAATTTATTTCTTCAGGTGGGCTTTCAATTAATTTAACAACACTATAGGGATTAATATCAGTAAATGTTACAGCAATTGTATAATAATTTGAATCAATCAACTGACAAACTACTGTTGTTTGATCGATATCCTCAAAATCCTTTAAATTTGCCCCTATGACTTTTAAAACGACTGAATAAAAATTTACTTCTTTTTGATCAGCATTTATTTTAACTGAACTAGCTTTTTCTGTTTTTAAAGCAGCATGATCACTAAAGCAACTACTCACTTGTCTTGGAAAAATTAGAATTGTTGGTCTTGATGGGGTAATTCTAACCACAGGCGCTCGATTTTTATCGAGCATCATTGTAACTGTAGGCAGTTTGCTATCATATTTTCCCTGTGGAATAAAAACTCCTTCAATTTCATCACAAAACCCATTATTTGAACAAAAGAAATACAAAATTGAAAGTAATATGATATTCCAATAAAATATTTTACTTATTTTCATTTTCTTTAACCTTTATCTTTGTAATTTCTAAAAGTATGTCGTCATACTTCATTCTATTTTCTGAAGATTTTTTTAAATAAACATCAATACTAATTTTTTTAGAAGTTTTAGCATCGTTTTTTAAAATCGTTTGATATCCATCAACTACAACAACATATTCGCTGCTATTTGAATCATAATCAGCAGCAATTCCTGTTATTTCAAAAGAAGACTCACTATATTGAGACTCTATTAGAAGTTTGTTTGTTTGCAAATCTAAAAAAGTTTGTGCTTGGTTATTTTTATTTTGTGTAAAATATTTAGAAAATGTTGCCATTCTTGCCGAAGTTTCAGATTTATTTTGAGGCCAAGAAAAAAAAGATTTTGTTAAATCAACAACAGTTTTTTTAGCTAATGGTAGCAAGTCATTCCCAGTATTTTTATCGCAACTCAATTTTTTTGCATTTCCAATTGAATCAACAAGCATAACTGGCATCACTTGAACTGGTAGAGGTGGTGGCTGTTTATAAAAGCTTCCCCAAATAAAAGGAGATATTATAATATATGGTACCCCCAAAACCCAAAAATATTTCTGAACAAATACTGCATATAATCCTAAATTATTCAAAAAATGATTTTCATTTTTCATACTATTTCCTTAAAATATTTATTACATTTTTTGCTTGACTAGCCATAGGTATAAACTGATTTGTAAATATTACGTTCACCATTTTTCCTAATACTACTTTTGAAAACATCACTACAATTAATGTGGAACATATTACAGCTATTGCAACTTTAACAATAAGTAGTAAATTATCCGCGGCAAGCGAAAGTCCAAAGTTTAAACTTGTAGATGCAGCGCTATAAGAAAAAATATCGTTATTTGAAAACGAAGAAAAAAGCATATTTAAGATAATAACTTGTGTTTTAGCAAGAAGAGACATAATTGCAAAAGCACCGCATAGTTTTAGCGGCTTAGTAGGATCCAAACCTGAAAAAAATGTAACTGCCATTACGAAAATGGGAAGAAACATTAAACCTATATATTGTAAACTATAAAGTAATAAATTCATTAAATCTAAAATAATCAATAAAGTCATGGTAATTCCACCAAGAATCATTGAGACAATGTTTGATATAGAACCTGCAATATTCCACGAGATTAGATTTTTTGTAAAATCAATGTTTGCTTGAAATATCGGATTCATTGATTCCGAATAACGTTCATATATATTGTATTCAAATAATGAATTTATTGATGAATCTAAAAATAATGTAATTGAATCATAAAAAACATCAAAATATGCCATTGAAACATATGCGATAATTCCAAATACAAACGCTTCAAAAACTTCCGAGGGACCTCTCCAAGCATTTAATGCAAGCCTTGAGTGTAGTGCTATACCTGAAAAAAGAACTGCTAATATACTCGTTGCGGTCCCCATTGCCCCTGCAGAAATTAATGAACTTATTGATTGTGCTATCCGCGCAACCCAATTAAAGCTAAATACCCAGACTCCCACAACTGTAATATTTTGATATGTTGATATTTTACTACTTGTAAATGATATCGTATGTTTTGAATCAATAAATCCTTTTAACAAGAAGTATCCAGCAGCAAAAGCAAAACAGTATTTAATAACATTGATAAAATTTTCTTTTTTATATGCACCTGTCCATAAATTATAAGCTAAAAAACAAACGATTCCTAAAGCTGTAATAGATGTTATAGATTGAATAATTGGTTTAAGAGATGATATATCTAGTGACATTTTTCCCTCATTTTAAATATTTTTTAATTTTCTTTATTGGTTCCTGGATAATTTTCTCCTTCGCTTGCAGCATTGAAAACACTCATATAGTCTTTTGCCTTTGGCATTTTCATGTTTTTTGGAATGATGAATGCTTGTGGATTCATCGCAAAAATTAAAGCATTTATGGAATTTAAAATTTCAACCTGAACAGCATATTGATTGATTTGTAATTGAAGCATCATTTGCTTACTAAGCTCATGCACAACATCTGCTTCACTTTTATCTTTTGGAAGTTTATTGGCTGCTTTATCTTTAGCTACTTTTTTTCTTATATCTTTAAGTTGATTGTTAAAAGAAAAAGCGCGTACTTCATGATAAATTGCCTTTAAATTTTGATTTGAAGCATAAATGAAACATTTTTCTATAAATGGTCTTTTTGAATTTGGAGTTTTCGAAGCATTATCCCAAGCTGCATACATATCTTGGTATTGTGAAGCAATATCATTTATTGTTTTCACTAATATTTGTGAGTACCAATCAAAGCGTTTTAACCTAACTTTTGCCCAATCTGAATTTTCAGATACAAGTCCTGTTATATATTCTGAAAGTTGCTTAGCTTGAATATAAAATATATTTTGATCTGTACTGATTAATGATTGCAAAAAATCTCTTGATTTTTCCGTAGCAAGCATGACTTTATTAATTTGATCAATCAATTGATTCCAAGTATCAGAAACTGTTTTAATATTATTATATGTCTTCATGAACGGATCCATGAATTTATTAAAATTTTCCAATTCTTGTTTAATCATTTCTGCTACTGAAGCTATTTGCGATGTCATTGCTACTAAAGTAGCGTCAATCTTTGTTAAAATGGGCGCATCTGAAGAGACTATGCCGTGTGCTGATTTTTCTTTTGATAGCGCAACAGCACCAATTAAAGCACCTAAAATAACTTTTCCTACAGCTCTTCTTTTTATATTTTCATTTTCCTTAATTTCTTCTCCTGAAGAATCATTTTTTTTCATAATTTTCCTTTTTTATCATATTTTATTTAATTTTTAATATTATTTTAGTTATTTAACTCTGCTAAAAATTAGCATGATCCACTTTAAAGATTGTCCTAAAAATATCTTGCTCTAATTTTTCATGTACTTGATTTTCTGGAATAGCTTCTTCCCATTTTGCAAGTTTCTCACAAACCTCAAATATTTTTAACCCTGAATACTTCATCGCCTTCTTACGAATTGCTCTACCGCCATTGTGTGTTGTAGAGGCCCACAAAAAACTACTTTCGTATTCCGCATAAAGAGAAATCATATTATTTAAATGGTCACAGTATCCTACTATGCGATCTATCACTTTATTTTTTGCAGCATATTTAGAGGCGATTTGAATAGATTTTTCAATTTCAAGCATTTTTTTAATACGGCCATTTGGAATGGCTGAACCTAAATCTGTTAAAGGCTCTCTTGCTAAAATACTTAAAACTTTTAAATTTTGAGGTAATGTAAAGAAAAAACAACGTTGCATTGCTTCCAATAAGCTGTACTCACTGGCCATTCGATCTTCTTCTAATACAATTTTAGGGATCAAGAGGTCGCAAGCATCTTGTGTTAAAAGCCAGAGCGAAGCCCCAAATTTACGGTTTTGACTTGCTCGCTCTCTTAACCATGAATGAGGAATATAATCACGCCACCATTGTAATTCGTCTATGCAATAGAAAAAATTTGAAGGTTCATTTTCACCACCTGACTTAAAGCGTTCTTCTAACAAGTTTCCAAATTCCAGAACTAAGGAAGCAAAAGCAGCAATTAAGGTTTTATCATCTTTAGTTTGGGTATTTTTACAGGCATAAAAAAAGTGAATATCAAATATATCATTTTCATTATATTTAGGTTCCTCAGGGTCAAAAATGTCCCCATTAATTCCACCTTTGCAAAAACAATCTAATCGAGCCTTATATTCATCCCAATTCGAACGTTTTAATTCTTTATTTGAAATTGTTTCAAAATAATTTGATAAATTCCTTTCTAATATTGTTCTAAATTCTGACAAGCGATTTAAATTTTCTCGATAGAATTCATTCAAAGAACTTGTTACTACATTACCATCTGAAGCTGTTTGAGATTTAGGTTCTTCCGGATCAAAACCCATTAATTGGCATAAGAACTTTTTTGCATATTTTACTTTATCTCCAAAAGGTTTGAATAAATTTAATGGATGAATATCGATGGGTTTATATTTTCCTATACTATTATCGTAATTTAGCTTCAAAACAAAATCTGCAAGACCGTCTTCCAAAAATGAAAATGAATCACCTAAATCTAAAATAAATCCTGAAGCTTTAAATCCTTTTCTACGCATTTCAATATGGTGTGCAAACAATCTGCCTGCAATTAAACTTTTTCCATTTCCAGGCAAGCCCACAATCACAGTAGACTTAGGATCAAAATACGGGAATGACCATATTGTATTTTCAGTTGTTCTAAAATTAAAAGAACGCTTATCTGAAAACTCACCTTTAATAGCAGGGAATGGAACATAACAAAATGCTTCCAAAGTTGAATAGATATTTTGTGTTCTAAATTTATTAAAGCTTCTGCTACCAGGTAGAATTGAAAATAAAGCTTCTTTTAAATATGCATTTTCTCGAGAAAAAAATGGTCTATAATCCGAATCAGGATATTCATCTGCTTTGAATTCTAGCTCAGTTAACGCTTTATTTACTTCATGCTTATCACCAAATACTACTAAATTAATTGACATGGATAATTTAACCGAACGACCTTCTTCTGCATCAATAGTTTGTTGCTCTAAAGACTCAAGCTTTTTTGCATTAGATTTTTTATCTGTTAGTTTTTCTTGCTGAAGGATACCAACGAGTTCTTTGATCTTAGCAGATACACCATCTTGTCCTCGAAAAGTTGCACAAATAATGTTATTAAGTTTATCCAGTGGTTTGTAAAATAAATTAAAATCAGAGGATACCAAGTGCGGTAAAGATGCTAAACTTGAAGCTCCATGCACTAAATCTCCATTATAGGCGTTCACTTCTTTATCCCCAAAAAAATACGTTAAAGGATAAATAGGTTTCTCAACATCAATCTGAGGATTCAAAGGGGCAAAAACGAATTGAGAATACTTGCTTATTTCTTTACGCGTCATTTTTTTACCAATAAATTCCAATCTTTCTTTAATTTTATCTTTATATTTTTTGTGACTCCCATTAAATAAAGATAAGAAAATGAAATATCTTTGATCTTTTATTTTCTTTTTTCTTAAAATCTCTCTTTCATAAATAATTTGTTCATCTTTTATATCGCTATTCATTCGAATGAATTGAACCTGATCTAATGCTGGTAATTCTTTTAGAATATTTTCAACAGCACTTTTAAATGAATTTTCAAAGTCAGGATCATCCGTCCTAATAATTTCAAATCCAATTATTTCATTTCCTTCCATATCATATAATGTTTCATCTTTAATTTCATTTTTTGTGTCAAATTTTGCTATTTTTTCATTACTTAATCTTAACTTTCTTCTTTTTACTTTATTTATAATACATCCATAAATATTTTCTTTTTTCTCTTGGTCGTAGCGACCACCCAAATACCATTCACCAAAAATGATGCCACCTATTGTCCCAAAAATTGGAAGAATCGCACCTAAATAAGAAATTACATGTGAAAATATATTTCCAAAAAATATTCCAAGTAAAAACCCTAAAAAACCATAGGTAAACGATTTCTTCTTCACAGTATTAAAAAATTTTGGTCGATTCCTTAATAAACTTGTAACTGTTTTAACTTTATCCACAGGATATTACCTTTCAATTTTATTTATTCATTTTTTCTTTAAGAACCAGAAGGACTAATCCATTTAATTGGATCAAGTACTGCAGAAAAAGTCGCTCGAATCGGTTCTGCATAGAATGTTCCCACAAAATAAATAACAATAATTAAAGCTATAGATCCCCAAACCCATCCAGTAATATTTCTACTTTTTGGAAACCATATCCACGCCCCTACACAAGCTAATAAAAAAACGAGCCCTAAAAGAAATATTGTAGGAGACATGGAACGAATGGCGGATGTTAAATTCGATGTGGCTGTTATATATCCACTAGCTCCAGCATCTTGAGCATAAGACAAATTAGATGCTGTGATTTTAATGACAAGTAAAAATTTAAATATAAAATTTAAATTTTTTAGTAAAATTTTTTTTCTCATAAATATCCTTATTTTATTTTTTTAATTATTAAAATTTATATTGATTATTCTTTTTTCTCTTCGTTAATACCTAGTGTATACTCTAAATGTGTTTTTAAATTCCTTGTTAGTCCTGGCATGACGCTTTCAAAATAACCATAGCGTGTATCTTTTTCAAAACATCCATCTTTGGAATAATAAAATTGCCATACTTTTATTGCAAAATTTGGAGATACAGGAATCCAAGAATCTTCTTCTTTATTGTTTTCACTTTGTGAATTTACAAATCCGTCTTTTCCCATCCATAGCGGATAAATGATATTGCATTTTTTCATTCCATTTAAAATACTTCCCATTCCTCCAATTTTAGATGCATCAATTTGAGCTATTTTCATATTTTCTAATATAGAATTTATATTTGATTGATTTCCACCTGGCATAGAACCATTCATTTTCTTTAATTGATTTGAATTAACAACCGTTTGGAGTTGTAATTGCAGTTGATCATTTACATGTTGAAGTTGCTCATTTCTTTGCGCCAGATCTTTTGATGGTTCATCATAGAAAAAATAAGAAAACAATGCTCCAGTTAAACAGCCTGTTGCTGTTCCCATCCATGTGACTATTGCCCTTGGCTGCGAATCATAACCCGTATTATTCGCATATAAATAGCTTACTCCACCTCCAGCAGCACAGCCAGCTGCTGTTGTCGCTAAAAATTTTCCAGCATAACTCCATTCAGCCCTAGCATTATTTTTGAAAAATAAAATAATTACCAATAAATATATTTTATATTTTACACTCACTTTAGTACCCCTTCTTTTTTTAAAATCCAATCTATCTCACCAAATTCTTTATTTATCTGATTTAGCCCTTTTAAAATTAAATATTTTATCAAACTCGAACCAGTCAGAGTTTGTTTTTTATTTATTTTAACTTCATATTTTGATACCAGTAGTACTTTATATTCTTCAATATCTTTTAATGAAAAACTAAGATTTACTCTTTTTCTAATAGTATTAATTTTCTTTTTTTGCTTCACTATTACCTCCCAACCAAAATGGTTCATGAATTGACAAAAAAATAGGAGATTTATTTAAAAATCTCCTAGTGATAGGTTTTAATTTTGTTTCAATTTTAAATCATTCATTTCTATATCGTCTCTGATAGGTGATATTCGAGATTTTTCATGATTTTCAGATACATTCAACTCAGCAATTTTTTGATCTAATAATTTTTGCATAATATTATTCATTTTTTCTATATTGATAGATATATTTGTTAAAGTCTTATCTAAATTTGATAATGTTAGTGCACTAAATTTTTGGCTAATAATTTCTTCTTCAAGTTTATTCTGTATTTTTAAAGCTGCACTATTTAAATCACTTGAGTTTTTGTAGAGAGCTGATAAAATTTGTGGGGTATTATTATTTTTAGCATATACATTAATATAAATTAATGAACTTGCAAGATAAATAAGTATTTTTTTATACATAATTCTAACCTCTATTAAATTTTATATTGATAGTTATTAATAATTAAATTACATAATTTGGCGTTTATTTATTTCTGATTTTATTATTCGTATAATTCTTCTTATTTTTATAGTATCTTTTTGTATTTTTTTATCAAGCTCATAACCATACATACGAAAAGAATACAAAAATAAAAGCTCATTTTTAAAGTAGCGATAAAGATATTGAATTTGATTAAATTCAAGCCTTTTTATATATCTTTTAGGATCTTTTATAATACGTACTACATAATCTTCCATAATATTCTCTACAAAAAAAGAGAGAAGTCATTTCTCTCTTATAATTTTTCTATTTTTTAATTTTACTTATAAAGATTCATAATAAATTTTAATGAATCCATTTGCCCCCGAAGTTCCGCTAGAACCAGCGGAACCTGAATGCGAACCACTAAAATATCCTCCGTTTTGCTTTGAACCTCCTGCTCCGCCCAATCCACCTGCTCCGCCGTTGCCAACTTTAATTTCAATTATTTGGCCAGGAATGACATGAACTACATGGCTTTCAATTTTAGAACTCCATCCAAATTGTTCTGCCGGACTTGCTCCAGCACCACCCGATCCTCCATATTGCTCAGAAGTTGAGATATTCGTACCTCCACTACCACCACTTCCAGAAACTCCTCCAATACAAGAAATATTTGCATTTCTTTCAACATATCTACTTGGTGCGGAAAAATTTTGTGATCCAAACATGGAGATCTCACCTAATCCACCACTTCCGCCTGAACCACCATTTTGCCATGTATTAATATGTCCCGAGTCGGTATTTACGCAATTTGATTCATTTTGGCACGCTCTACCCCCTGAGCCAGGAGATCCTCCCACAGCTCCGCTATCATTTATCGCGCCTGAAGCCCCCCCAGAACCTCCCCATGAACTTCTCCACCATGAACCAGCAAATAAAGCGCCTGCAGAACCGCCGCCTCCTCCGCCTGCACCACCGTTTGCACCAGAGCAACCCACAACTTTTACTGAAGTAATATTTTCAGGAACCTTCCAGCTATGAGACCCAGGAGCTCTAAATTCAATCAATTTTTCTAACCCATCGGAAAGAAAATTACATGCTTTCTGACTTTGACCAAGAACTTCTTTACAACGATTTTTTGTAACCATAATAGCTTTTTCAGAAGAAAAAAATCCATTACTATCAGCTTCGTTTAATATAAGTTCCTGAATATTTAATGACTTAATTCCATCTAAATTTGAAATACCAGTATTTGAAATATTTAAATAATTTAGTTTATGCATATCAACAAATAATTGAGTATCCGATATTCCAGTGTGCATACCGGCAGAGTTCAGACAGGCGTTTCCACTCAAATCAATATGCTCTAAATTAATTAAATTTTTAAAATTCCCAATCTTATTAAAATAATTGACTTTACAACTCGCAGAACTATTTCTATTAAAATGATTTCTATCAATGAATGTTTTTAATCTTGAGGCTGAAATAGTATTAAAATATGTATTTAGCATATCATCAGGAAAGGCTGAGTTAGATATATTAAGTTCACTTAATTTATATAGGTTAACTAATATATTGTATTCTTGTTCATTAATTTTAGAAAAATCATTATTCGAAATATCTAAACTAATAATCTGTGTTAGATTTTCTAACTGCTTTAAACTTTTTAAACTTATATTACTTGCTCTGAGTATTTTTAATTTTTGAAGATTTTTAATACTATCTAAATCTTCTATTTTTGTATTACCTGAAATATCCAACTCTTCTAAATTATGAAGATATTTTGTAATATATGTTAAATCTTTAATATCTAAATTTCTAACATAAAGCTTTTTTAAATTCTTCATTCTGGAAAGCAATTTTAAATCTTTTGGGTCGACTTTTGTTCCTGAAATATCAAGTAAAACTAAATTTGGAAGATTCATAATAGCATTTAAATTATTTAAATTAGTATTTTCTAATCTCAAAGATGTCAAAGTTTGAACTGCAGTTATTGAATCGAAAGATGTGAATTTTTCTTCCTCTGATATTAGCTTAGAATCATAGTTTAAATTTAAATCTTGATTAGTACTGTCTTTTAGGAACTTTGATATTCTTTTAATTGAGTCATCATCATCAGAACTTAGAATACCCGAATACTTTTTTATATAATATGCAGCTTTATCTTTTTGCTTGTAATAATCTGAAAAAGTCAGATTTAATACAATTTCAAAATCTGATGAATTTGAATAGACTTTATTATTTTCAATAGAACTTGCTTTTATTGTAACTTTACAAATTGTTAGTGAAGTAATAAATTTTGTATTTATTGTAATAATAGATAAAATTTTATCGTAAGAAAATATTTTAGAACAAGACTCATCATTTGCACTCCCAACAACCCCCATTGCGGAAACTTCTACATTTGGATCATTTTCTAATTCAGCTTTTTCAATTTTAATAGGTATTCCTTGGTATGATATTAGTTTATTATCATCATCTAAATCACTGCCAAGCCCTCCATTTTTAGTTGCTAAAAATAGTTTTCCACCACTACTATAAATTACATCTTTTGATTCTTTATTTATTTCAAAATTATTTTTTAAATTATCTAACTTTATTGAAGATAAATAAACAGGTTCCTGTGGAACTGAAGCAGACATATTGATATTTGGCGACTTCAAAATCGGAACATCTTTAGAATTGGTTTCATTTTTTGGCTGAACCCCACAACCAGAAAGGAATAAAAATAAAACAGGATATGAAAATCGAAAATGAAATAAATCAATCATTTTTCCTCCATTAAATTAAATGATTTATTAATTATTAAATTTATTAGTATGTAATTAAAAGAAAGTTATATACTAGAATTCAGTTTGTAAGACCATTGCATTGAAAACGATTTCTATTTCCTTCTGGGAAAAATAACAAACATTCATCTTTTGACATAAAAATACCTGTTTTTAAATCCCAAGGTGTTTCATTTAAAATAAATGTTATATTATTATCCATCCAATTAATTGTCCCCCTAAATGAACGAATGGGAGTATCAGATATATTCAAATATTTTAAGTTTCTATAGTTCATCAAAGGCAATGAAGTAAGTCCTGAGTACTTACCTATCCCCCAGCTCAGATCGACGCAACCATTCCCATGTAAATCTAAATATTCAATATTATTTAACAGATTTATTGCGTCAATGTTTTGCTCAAAATTATTAATCATACTACAATTTTTTGAATTCTTTTCCCAACGATTTCTTGCTATAAATTTTTTCAATTTTTGTGGACTGCTATCTTTTACTAAAGATCTAAAATATTCATTTAATACTTTGTCTGTAATAGGGCTCGAATTTACGTTATCTCTGTCTACAGATACATTTAAAGCTTCTAAATTTATTAAACTCTTTAAAAAATCTACATCAAAATCAGAAAATTTACGTAATGGATTTTCAGATATATCTAAATCTATTATTTGTATTACATTTTGAATTGACTTAAGAGTAGTTAAATTTAAATTCCTTAAAACAACTTTTTTAAGTTTCTTTAATTTTGATAGCTCAGATAGTGAGTCAATATTAACTGGATTTCCTGAAATATCTAATTCAACAAGATCGGGTTGCAAATCAGTAATTGCATCAATATTAGTTAAATTATTATTACGTATTGAAAGTTTTTCTAATTTTGGAAGCATATTCAAAATTTCTTTCAATTTTGAATCACTTAAATTAAAACCATCTAATGAAACGCTTTTAAATATTTAAACTCCTTTATCAAATAATAATTGTTTATAGTTGAATTTTTAATCTCTAATGAGGTTACATATTCTTTTGCTCCTTCCAAAAAATTTAAATTGTCTAATTTCAAGTTATTAACTACAATATTTTTACTTGTTTTTATTTCATTTACAATTTCATTTAACCTAGAATAAATAGACTGTTGATAACCTGAAAATTTTAAATATTCAGGATCATTATTTTTCATATATGATTTCATTGTCATATTTAATCTAATCTTTATTTTTTTTTCTAAATGTAAATCAGAATTATTTATTTTGGAACTATTTCCTTGTATTTTTATTTTTATAATACATTCTAATGGCTTTACAAATTCAGGATAATTTATTTTAACTTGAGAATTAATTTTTTCATAATAAAAAATTTTTTTACATTCTTCATCAGAATTTTTATAATTCTCAATTACAACATTATTATCATAATCTAAATTACCTTGAAAAGGGATACCCGGATATAAATCAAGCTTGTCTTCAATTGTTTCTATGCCTAACCCCCCTAGATTTTTTGCTATATAAAAAATATTTTCAGATACATTTTTTTTATATAAGGTAAGTTCTTCTGCTTCCAAAAATGTTTGGGAAGGAGACCTATTTTCTCCCTCATTTGATGGATATTGATCTGAAGAACCATCATTTTTTTTTGAACTGCAACTAAAGAGAAGCAAATAAGATAATATTGAGATACCTAATTTTTTCTTCATAATATCTCCATTTGTAATTAAAATATTACTACACTAAAATACACTAAATCAAATTTTAAATTGACGATATGGTATTATATATTTCTATTAATAGATTTAATTATTAAAATATATTTACAGAATTATATAAATTAAAGTTAGTATATAAATGTTATATTTAATTAATGAGTTTCTGTTTTTTATTGGACTTATGCACTTATGACGAATTGGCCTATAGTACTAAGTCACGAATTTTCAAATAACAATTTATAAGCTTAAATTTTAAGTTCATAAAAATTTATGAACTTTCAAATGTAGTTTATTATTCTACACTGACAGTTGTCAAGTGTATAAAATTCCACATTATTTTTAAAGATTTTTATTTTCTACTGTATTTTCAATATGTTAAATTATAAAGAGCTTAAATTAAATTTTTTTATTAATATTTTCAATATGTTAATTGTTTAATTTTTTTTAAAGTGGGTGTTATTTTCTACACTTGAAGCTTACAAGAAATTTGCTTACATTTACTATTGTATAAAATTTGAATTTAGAAAGACAGCTACATGATAGACATTGATGAATTACAAGAAGAAGAAAAGCACATAAGAACTTTATCTCATTATTTAGAAAAATATCACAACAGTACAGGATTTTCAAATAAAAAAGTATCAGAAATATTAAACATTGATAGAAGCTATTATAATAAAATAAGATTAAAACAGATTTCACCAATTACAAACGGTATAATTACATTAAAAAAATTTGCATCTTTAACTAACGAAGACTTGACAAATTTTATTCATGAAATTGAAGAAACACAAAATGAAATTAAAGACAAAGACAATCAATGGTTAAACATTTTGAAGATGGTTTTTTTAGAAGCAGGGCCTGCTATACGCAGAGCTTTAATACACAAAAGACTTAAAAATATTCTTATTAACAAAGACAGAAAATCTTATGACAAGCTAGTAATGATATTCACCTTAACTATACTAACGTTAGATTTATCAGATTCTAAAGAATTTTTTGAGGCGCTATATGATCTTATATTAAAATTTCATGATCGACTAGACCTTGAAAAAGAAAATGATTTAAAAGATTTAATTCAATTAGTGGATATTATTAAAAATAGAAAGTAGTTGATTTTTACTTAATATTTCATTTTTAGAATTAAAAACATAATCAAAATATTCTTTATTATTTACACATCCTATTGCATTTGTATGAATAAATATCTTTCCATTGTACTTATAAACTTTTTTTAGCATCTCAAAATTTATTAATTTTTCTAATGGTATATTTCTAAAATAGTAGTCGCTTACAATTAAATTTGTTCTAGATATATCAGAATTATCTCTAAACTCAATTAAAAAATCCTGGGGATCGTCAAAGTAAAAAACATCATTATCACCTAGTTTATTCTTCCACATTTCTGTTATTTTAGGATCATCTTCTAAGACAGTAATAACTAAGTTATTTAGTAAATGAGCGCCTTCAGTTTCATTACCTTTTTCACTATGAAATATGGCGGGTAATACTAGAGTAACTTCAAAATATGACTCTCCTAGATTTTCTTTTTTTTCAGATATGCATGAAATACTTCCTCCAAATATTTCGATCACTTTTTTGCAAAAATGAAGACCTGTACCATATTTTTTATTTTTACTCATCTCAGTATAATTTTTATTGAAAACATGATTTACATTCATTGAATATGAACCATAATTCCTAATAACGGAATAATAATATAATTTGTTCTCATTGCTTTGTAGGAAAGTATCTATAAATATATTCTTACTATCTAAAACTCTTGAATGGTCAACAATATTTGAAAATATGTTAAAGAAAACTTCAGTCAATAATACTTCATTCCCATAGAAAATATAGCTTTTTATCTTTTTTACATCTAAAAAAGCACCATTAATTGACAGTATTTCAGAAGCTTCAATAATACAGTTTCGAATATCAAATTGATTATGAGAATCAAAACTAAGTTTTAATATATTTTTAATATTAGAAATAATATTTGAAAATAATTTAATATTCTCATTGTTATTTTCCATTGGTATACAATTCATAAGTTTAGTAATATCATGAATAATAACCGCTTTATTTTCAACATCAACCAAAGCTTTACTTTTCATTTTATGCGCATCTACAATATGCAAAATTGATTTCTTTAATTCAATTAATGATATATAATTTAATTTCTCATATAATAAATTATATTCAGAGTTATCTAAATACTTTAAACAATCTTGATAAATCTTTAAATTATAAGATAAAAGTCTATATTTTTTATTTTTCCCAAATATATATATACAAATAAAATAAGAAAAAAATGATAGTAAAATAAAAATTAGTATAGAAAATATATAATTTGAATATTTAAATATAAATTCTGTTTTTACTATATAATAAAATTGATTTTTTGAATATGAAATTTTTTTTAAATAACATATTTTATTTCCATTGAAAATGGAAATAAATATTCCATAATTTATACAATCTTTTTTTAAATTCACTATATCATTATCATTATAAAACGCTATTACATAAAAATCACTATTTGTTTCAATTTTAAAACTCATCTGTTTTGAAATAACCTCAGAATCATTATTAAATGTAACAATTATCTGATTTTCATATAAACTTGAAACCATCGCAATGTTTTTTTCCTGAACTATAATTCGTTCTTTTAATTCACAAAAAAACAAAATTAATATTATAATAAAAGAAAATAAACAAAATAAAACAATTGATATTTTTATAGAACTATTTGTGATATTTGAAACTTCATCTAAAATGTTTAAATTATGTGTCATTATTTGGCCATTCAAAAGAGCTTTCAAAACTAAGAGAACCATTTTTAAGAACATAAGTAGCAAAAGAAAAATTACTACGTGAAAAAACATTTTTTTCTCTTAAAATTTTATCGAATGTATATCTGTCTTTAGGTTTGTACTTACATAAAGTGTCAACTATTCGCGATATAAAAAACTTCATGTAATAAGGATTATCCATTAACCTTTTAGATTCTAAATTACTATCAATAATTTGCATTTTAATCGCTCCATACCCATCCGGAGGTAATGGCCTTACAGTAAACCCAGATACTTTCTGTAAATTAAAATTGAATGATAAATCACTACTAACGTCACTCCCCCAAATTTTTGTACCTACAAATAAATATTCATTTATTGAAGCATTAGACATAAACCATCCAGAGTTAGAACCATTTAAATTTAAAAAAATAAAATCAGGATTACTTTTTCTAATTTCATTTTTAATTTCCATTAGTTTTTTAATGTCATTAATAATTTTATTGTCAAATAAAATTTTCTTTTTTAAATAGAAACCGTTATCATTGAATATCTTCTGAGAAACAGAATCATATATCTGACACATGTCACATTTATCTTCAGATATAATTAAATAGTTTTTACCGATTTTTTTTGAATTAATAACATTTATTAATGCTTTGATTTCTTCTTCTGAAGTTGGTGACAAAGTAATTTTATTAGAACTATTTTTTAGTAATGAAAATGAAGTAATGTGAGGAATATTTTTACTTAAGTACTGATTTACCATGTTAAAGCTCGTATTCATCTCAGGACCATAAGCTATCCAAGGATCTGCCATATTAATAATTTGTATCATTTTTCTTAAATTATCTTGATCAAAATAATTAAATCCATTAAATTTATACGAAAATTTATATCCACACTTTTCCGCTTGGTTTTGATAGTACATAATCGCCATGGGAATGCCTGTTATTATTTGTAACCTCTCATCAAATGTATATGTAGCATTTTCAATTGTTTTAGGATCATAAGATGGAAATGGAAATATACCATGAACTTTAACTTCTTGTAAAGAAAAACTTTTATTTACAAATAATAGACATTTGATAAGTAAAATAATTTTTTTTATCATAAAAATAGTAACCCTCCAAAACACAACGGTAATAACATATTCTTCTTTAAAATTATAGAGTATTCGAAAATTTTTAATTTTAAATATTATTTGTTTTTTTTATTCCTTTAATTTATAAGTATAATTATGATTAATTATGTCGTATTTTGGAGAAGATAATGCGAATTTTTTTTATAATAGTTTACTTAATAAATTTTACAAAATACTCTTATGGTTTTAATAATTTATTTCATACAGAAAATTATACAATTTCATATTTAAGATCGTGTAATGAAAACTGTATAGAACCTTATGGTAAGCTAATAGGAATAAATAACAATGTCCCTTCTTTTTCGAACTGTAAATCTTTATGTATTAATAGACCTGGTTTTGCTGTAAAAAAAGAAATTTCTGGATTCATAAAAGATGTTTGGATTGGTTTACCCTGGCAATGTGTAGAATATGTAAGAAGATGGGTATTAGAGAATCAAAAAATTGAATTTGATGATGTAGATTATGCTTATGAAATTTGGGATAGAAAAGTAGCGCAAGATTTAAAATCTGGAGAGTATATTTCTTATCTTAATTTTTTAAATGGTAGCGAATTTCCCCCAAAATATGGAGACATTATTGTTTATGATAAAAGCTTTGATTTGCCTTATGGACATGTCGCTATAATAACGAACGTTAACGTGATCGATAGATATATAGACATTGCTGAAGAAAATTTCCTAAATAATATGTGGGAGAACTTTTATTCGTACTCAAGAAGAATAAAATTAGTTGTTAATAAAAATAAGTATTATATTTCTAATATAAGTTTTAAAAATGATAGCACTTATTTTAGTAAAAACATAAATATATTAGGTTGGAAACGCCTAAATAAGGAGTGATCGAATGACATTTTCTATAATTGCTAGTAATAAAAATAGAACCGAATTCGGTATTGCTATTTGTTCTGCTATTCCTTTTATAGGGAAATACAGTGCATTTGTTTTTCCAAATATAGGAGTTATAGCATCACAAGGAAAAGTTGATCCGGTAACTGCATATACAATTCGGAGTTGCTTGAGTGATAATTTAGAAGCTTCAGATATACTTTCCTATTTAGAAAAAAAAGATCCTTCATTCCAAAGGAAACAACTTACATTTTTAAATCTAAAAAATCATAAATTTTATGGCTACACTGGAAATGATCTTAAAGTTTCAAAAATTGATAATTCAGAAATTTTTGGAGATATTATATTTGGAGATGATTTTGTAGTATCAGGAAACTGTTTAGTTTCTTTAGACACATTAAAAGTTATGAAAGATTCATTTATAAAGAACAATACATTGCCTCTTGATTTAAGAATTTTAGAAGCATTAAAAGCAGGAAACTCTTTAACAGGTGATTATAGAGGAAGACAATCAGCTTCTTTATATTATTTTAATTCTAATTTCGATTATCCAATCCGTACAATTGATGTCGATGAACATAAAGATCCTGTTATTGAGTTAGAACGTATTTTTTATTATGCTACGGAGCACTGGCAAAATGTAGTAAACTATTGTTTTTTTGACATGAATTTTAAAAGAAAATATATGACGGGTCCAGATTTTCCTGAAGAAATAGCTAAATCAATTAGTAAATTGAGTAAACCTGTCAGAGAACGCTGAACAACTATTTGTATGAATTTTTTTCAAATTTATATGTTTTATAATAGAAATATAATCGTTTTTTAGTATATGAAATTTTTGTATTTTGTTAGGATAAAAATACTCAATCAGGTTATAGATTTCTCTATGTAAAACAATAATATCGTCAATAAAATTATCATTTTTGTTTTTATTTTTTTTATATTTTTGACTCATAGTAATTATGCTACTAGCTAGGGCTGCATGTAGTGAATCTAACTCTTGTACATCAATAATTTTATTAGCTATTATCTCTATAACAACACAAACTTCCAACCTGTGCTTTGAGCAAATTTTCGCAACTGGTTTTAAATACCGGATCACAGAATTCATAAAAGCCCCTATTTTAAATACCAGACATATGCTCTTTTTTAGAGCATAAAACATTTGCAAACTATTAATAAATTATTTTATACTATTTTTATATAGCCGTCTATAAACGGCTATATTTAGAAGGAGTTTGCTAAAATGAAAATTAGAGGTGAATTGAAGTTTTCTACTCACTGGATTGGTGTAATTCGAGCTGTTGATATTATCCAAATAGGAAATACGAAAGAGGAGCTTTTTATAAATCTGGAAAGTGAAGTTTATAGAATGACATTATGCAACAAATTTTCAATTATCAAAGAAGACGATATATTTTATTTAAAATTCGAAGATCAGCTTGCATTCAGTTCTTTCATTTTTAAATGCCTAAGAAAAAAAGAAAGAATTTCACAAGCAAAACTTGCTTCAAAGTTAAAAGTTATAAGAACTTCTTATTCTCAATACGAAGAAGCAAAAAAAGAGCCCACTCTAGGAAAATTTTCTGATGTATTAAAAGCTCTTGGGTACGAATTGGAAATAAATATTAAAAAAATCAGCCGTCTTTAGACAGCATATTTTTAAAAAATATAGTCTGCTGAAAATTTGTCCTTTGTTGGTAGGCGGTAAGTAACTCTTCCAAATAGGGCGATATTGGTATTTAAATAATTATAATTATTATTTTAAACTAGAAAGTTTTTTTTAATTCTGCCATTACTCAATTTAAAATGTATTTATTGGCAGTTTGATTTTGGCA
>CAYSZE010000265.1:0-13402 GCA_964435255.1 uncultured Oligoflexia bacterium | reverse complement strand
AATAATGAAAAAAATAAAAATGACTTTAAAGATTTAGACTCACTGGATAAAAGCGGAAATAAAATAGCAGTTAAAACTGGCTATACAAGCGACATCTATCTATCAAAGACGCTAAAAAAAGCACAAATTTTAAAATTTGATCAAGACGCTGATTTGGTTCTAGCAGTAATGCAGGGAAGAGCAAATGCCTTTGTTTCAGATACAACCTATGTTGACTTAATGGAAAAAGGGAACAAAAATAAGTTTATTATTTTGCCAACAAAAGTAGTTGCAGAAAGTTTTTCTATAGCAGCTCGTAAAGATGACCACGGTTTAATTAATAAATTTAATGTATTTTTAAAAAGCTGGAAAGATAATGGTGGCTACGAAAAAACAAGAAAATACTATTTTGTCGATCAGGTTTGGCGTTCTCAAGTCGCAAATTAACATTTTCAATTTTTTTCTTGAGAAATTCTCTTATGAAACCATTTCGTCCCGCTTGGTGGTTAAGAAATAGGCATCTTCAAACATTATTTCCTGTGTTTTTTTCGTGCGCTAAAAAATTACAACTACATAGAGAAACGTTTTTTTTACCTGATGGTGATTTTATCCATTTAGATTGGACAATAAATCATAATAGCAAAAAACCTATCCTACTGTTATTGCATGGTTTGGAAGGCTCTTCTACTTCACATTATATACAGAGAATTATGCGGAAAGCTGTTGAAAATAATTATATTGCCGTTTGTCTGCATTTTCGTGGTTGTAGTGTAGTGGGGAAACGAATAACAAACTAAAGTCATATCATGCTGGTGAAACAAAAGATCTTGATTCTGTTATGGAAGCTTTTGCTGTAAGGTTTTCTTCTTCGCAAAGTATATTTACTGTCGGTTTTTCTTTGGGCGGAAACGTTTTATTAAAATGGTTAGCAGAAAGTGCTTTAACCTCTCGTGTCAGCAAAGCTGTTGCTGTTTCTGTGCCTTTTGAATTAGCAGGTTCTGCACATGCTTTGCATAAGGGTTTTTCTAAATTTTATGAATGGTGGCTGATTAAATGTCTTAAGCGTAGTTTAATAAAGAAAAAAAATATCTTTCTTGAAAATAATTTTAATTATGATGAAAAAAAGATAAATAGCTTTTGGGAATTTGATCAATATATAACTGCTAAAATAAATGGATTTGAAGATGTCCACGATTATTATAATAAATCTAGCTCAAAGCATTATTTAAAAAATATTTCAACCCAAACTCTTATAGTTCATGCTAAAGATGATCCTTTTTTATTTGAAAAATATATTCCTAATAGTTATGAAGTATCGACAACTGTAAAATTAGAAATAACACAATATGGAGGACATTTAGGATTTGTGACTGGTAAAATTCCTCTAGTTCCAGAGTATTGGATTGATAATAGAATTTTTAATTTTATAGGAAAAGAAAAGTAAAATTTTATTATAATTGCTGTTCCCATTTCTTAAAGAATGTTAATTAATATATTTATTATTGACAATTAGTAAACATAACAATATAAGAAATAAAAAAATTTGTTGTTCAAATTTTTTTATTTCATGAGGTTCTTATTCTGAAGATTATTATTTTCATTTTTTTAATAGTCATAATAGTATTTTTAGTTATGGTCATTGGTGATTATAAAAAAATTAATAAGGATAAAAAAAAGAATAATATAAAAACAGATAATACTAATTCAGTTACTGAAAGTGCTGCACTTTTAAAAAGTCTTGATATAAAGAGTGAAATAGAGAGAATAAATTCTGATTGGAAAAGTACTTTGAAAATGATTGAAGAAAATATTCAAGATATTTATTCGAAAAGAGAGCTGCTATATAAAGATAAAGAATCTTATACACAAAAAGATAAAAATATTCAGGAATTAATGAGCGAATTGGTTTTAAAAATTGGTAACGGCCATTCGCAGTCTTTAAAAAATGATTATATAAAATTGTCCATAGAATCTGAAAAAATTAATAAAGATATCTGTTGTGTTGAAATACAAATTACCGAATACAATCAGGCTTTATACCAATTGATTGAAAAAAATAATTGTTTGCAAACTGAATATGATAAAATAAAACAGAATCTTAATTTAGAATATAATAAATTTGAGCTATTAGATAAATTTAATAATATCAGTTCTGAAGTGGCAAAATTAAATATTCATGAGCAACAAAATGTTTTAAATGAGATTAAAAATAAAAATTTGGAAAAAAGATCTTATTTAAATTTGGAACAAGAATTAAATGAAAAAAGTAATTTAGAGGCTGAATTGTTAAAAACATCTATCGAAAAAAAACATCATGAAAATTTACAAAAAAGTGTTTCTTTTGAAAAGCTTTTTACTGATTCTAAATTAAAGATAGAGAAAGATATTCAAGATAATAAGAAAGTTGATCAATTATTTAAATAAGGAGTATTTAAATGGAAATTAAGGATTTAAACTTAAGAAACTACGTTTTACTTATTGATCGTTCTGGTTCAATGGCAGATCCCGTTAGCCCTAAAATTTTAACCAGTAAATGGAAATATGTTCAAGAGTCAGTTATAGCCTTAGCTAAAAAATGTTATGAATTAGACAAAGATGGAATAGACATTTATTTATTTAATAGAAGTTTTCAAAAATTTTTAAATTCAACAATCGATAATATTTCTGCTATTTTTTCAGATTTTGCTCCAATGGGAGGAACTGATTTTATCCCAGTTTTATCAGAAGCTCTAAATAACCATTTTAATCATTCAAATGCACCTACCTCCATTATTATTATTACCGATGGTGAACCATCGGAAGGTATTCAAGGGCAGAAAGCTCTTGCAAATTTAATTATTGAAGCTTCGAAAAAAATTGAAAGTGATTTTGAATTAGGAATTTCGTTTATTCAGGTTGGTGATGATAAACAAGCTTCACAATTTTTAAAGAAACTAGATGATGATCTCACTTCTGTTGGTGCTAAATTTGATATATGCGACACAAAAACATTTGATGACCTTGAAAACCTTTCTTTGGAAAAAATATTACTTGATATCGTAAATGATTAATAAATAAGTTATTTTTAAAATATATTTAATTTATAAAAAATATTGTACTTTTTTCAAATATAACAAATTATACATACTATGCATTTTATACGCAATTAAAGATATTCTATTTTAAAACATCCTTGCTTTTTCTTCCTAAGTAATCTACTTATATAGAGATGTATATCACTTAAGAGGAGTATGCCTACAGATGAGGCTTCAAGTAAATCCGCATTCCTCAACTCCTTTGTATGCTCAAATAGTTGAACAAATGCGAAATCAAATTTTATCAGGAAGCTTGCTAGCTGGCGCTCCACTACCTTCAGTCCGTGAAATTTCTGAAATGATTGAAGTCAATTCTTTAACAATTCAAAAAGCCTTAAAAATTTTAGAAGTAGAAAAATTTATCGTCATTCGTAGAGGTGTAGGGGCATTTGTCTCTGAAAATATTGTTTCTTTAACACCTGAACAAAAAGTAGATCTGATAAAAGATAGTTTAATAAATGTTGTGAATCATGCAAAAGAATTAAGTATTGGTAAAGATAGATTCATCGACTTATTAGATGAGTGTTGGGGTGAATTAGAACAATGATAGAAATTCAAAACTTACTTTTATACAGTAAAAATGGGGCGGTTAGGCTAAACATTCCAGCATTAAAATTTCATTCGCCAGGTATTACAGCATTAGTTGGTCATAATGGAGCTGGGAAATCTTCACTACTAAAATTGGCTGCAGGTTTAGACAAACCAAGTACAGGTGATATTTTATATCAAGGAAATAATACTTTTTATAATTATGAAAAATTAAAAAATGAAATTCACTTACTGTCATGGGGTGTCGAGTTATTTAAAATATTGACAGCACATGATCATATTCTTTTAATTAAAAAATTATCCCCGATAGGGATTAATGAAATTGAAGAAAATCTATTAAAAGATTTAGCAGTTCCTTTAGATAAAAAAATAGAGCGAATGTCTAGAGGTGAACAGGTGCGCCTCAGACTGTTACTAAGTTTACCACGTACGCCAAAAGTTATTTTATTAGATGAAGTTACCAACGATTTGGATAATGACTCACGTAGAGCTATTTTCAAAAATCTAGACGCTTATTCTTTTAATACTGGCGCACAAGTTGTTGTTGCTACTAATATGATTGAAGATATAGAACGATACGCAACAGACATTATTCTTTTGCGAATGGGTGAAGTTATTTTGCAAGATTCACTTGACACAGTAAAAGAAAAACACAAAACAAGTTTTGAAGAAATTATTCGAATATACGAAAGGAAAGGGGCAAAAGAGTGAGCTCCATTGTTAAATTTTTATTTAAACAATATTGGACATTTATTTTAATTTGTTTTTTAGGGACAGGTATTGGTATTTTTTATGGTGGACTGTGGAATTTTTTACCATTTTTATTTTTACTTTTATTCTTTTATGAGTGGAATATAGCTCCTAAGAAAGATAAAACTTGGTATTTTTTTGATTCTTTACCAATATCGTTTCGTATAAAGTATATAATAAAAGTTATTTTTCCTTTTGTTTTTGGCTTTATCATTATTTTTCTGTTAACAGTTTTTAAAAAAAATGAAGACCTTGAGCTTATTGCTGGAATTGGTGACGGTTTAAGAATTTCTTCTATTTTTACACTAAGCTCTATTTTAGCAATTTCTTTATCAGGTTTTTTAACTTGGGTTATTTTTTTATATATAATCTGTTATTTATTTTCTTTTTTAACATTTTATGAACTTGCGGTTGTAGTATTTTGTTTAGCTTTAAGTTATTATCATTTAGCAGAAAAAAGAGTTTCTAAATTAAAATTTGTAACTTTTCCTATTGCTCTTGCCTTTTTAATTTTAGGAGTAGCTAGTTATAATAGACTAAAAATTTATGAAATTTCATTAAATATTCCAATTCATAAGTTGCAATTGAGTCTTGCTGAAAATCTTTTAGAAAATAAAGCGTTTATTGGCAGTAATTATTTTGTTGATTGGTCACCTAATAATAATGATATATTTTCTCCAAACTATAAAATTTTGGTACCCTCTAAATATGATGACAAGCTATTGCATAAAATGGAAAATATATTTTTAAGTGAGAGTATTTGTACCAAGAATTGTCATGATTTAGCAGATCTAGTCGCTAATTTTCCTAAAAATTGGAATCAAGATAGACTACTTAGTTACTTGAATTCTGAGCATGAGGTCGAACAAATTTATGCCTTAGAAGTATTAGATGGTGCCTTCGAACCTTTATTTCCGCATAGAGTCATGCAATTGGTAAATAGCCCAAATCAAGAAGTCAGTAGTTTAGCTATGAATTTAGTAAAAAAATGGGGAGATACCAACCTATTTCAATTGCCTCCAGGCTCAATTTTTTAATATCCATATCAAATATTAGACATAGATAAGTTTATTCAAAAATATTAATATAATATATGTAAATAAATATAATTTAAATAATTATTGGGACAACAATGTTTCTTTTAAAATTTATTATTTTGTTTCTAACAATTATTACTACTACATTGGTATATCCGCAAAATAAAATAATAAATGTTTGTTCTGATGATAATGATGAACGCCCATTTTTAATGATTAAAGATGAAGAAACAACAGGAATATATTCAGATCTTATTATGCGTGCAGTGGCTCTAGCTAAAGAAACAAGTTCTTATAGACTAAAAATAACACCTATGCCTTGGAACCGTTGTTTAGATATGCTGAAACAAGGGCAAGTAGATGCGGTGCTTAATATATCTTATAATACTGAAAGAGCAGAATTTATCCAATACCCAAATGATGCAGGAAAAAATGAAAGTAAACCCTGTGAAGCAAAAATGAAGCTGTATTGTGGGGGCTATGTTGTTATAACAATGAAAACATTTTTTGGTGAGTTTAATGGAAATTTGAGAAAATTACCTATTCCAGTTCGCGTGGCACGTGGGTATTCAATTACAACTGAATTAGAAAACATTCTAAAAGAAAACGTTGAAGTTGGAAAAAGTGATGATATTAATTTAAAAAAATTACTGCGAGATAGGAATGGGAGTGTTATAATTTATTCTTCATTTATAGATAATCATATCAATTTAAAATACAAAAATGATAAAGAAATATTTAGCAAGGTAAAAATTCATAAAACTCCTTATACTATAAAATCTTATTATTTCGCTTTTTCTAAATATTCAAAAATAACACAAAAAGAGAGAGGTGTTATTTGGAAAAGCATAAAAAATGTAAATGAAAATAGATCAATTTTGAATTTAATTTATAAAAAATATGAAAAAGAATGAAATGTAATTGAATATGTTGAATTAATATAATTCTATATGTTATATTAAATAAAACTCAATAATAGGAATAATAATTTATGGAAACAGCTGAAGACCATACTGAAAATATAAAAGAACGCATACAACATGAAGCAATGCATAAGTCAAATGAGAAAAAAATTATGACCTATGCTATTACTTCAGCTATTTATGCTATTATTGCTGCAACTTCATCTCTTTTAGCTAGTTACCATTCAAATGAATCAATGGTCGAACAAATGAAGTCTTCAGATCAATGGGCATTTTATCAGGCAAAAAGTATTAAATTGAATATCGCTGAAACAAAACTAGATCTTTTAAATGCTTTAAAGAGCCCAGTAGATGATAAAAAAATATTAAATAAAATTGAGTCTTATAAAATTGAGCTTACGGAAATATCTAAAGTAGCTAAAGAGAAAGAAGAAGTATCAGAATTACATTTAAAAAAACATTTGTCTTTTTCTAGAAGTGTCACTTTATTTCAAGTAGCAATAGGCATGACAGCTTTTGCTATTTTAATTAGGAGAAAAAGTTTTTGGCATTTAAGTTTAATTTTTGCTTTAGTTGGAATGGGCTTTTTATTAATAGGTTTTTTAAAGTAATAATTTAGGATTCATATGAAAAAAACTTTGCATTTAGCAACAGCACAATTTAGTCCATTGGCCGGGAATTTAGGTTATAATATAAAAACTATGTGCGATATTTTAACTGAGGCAGCACAAAGAAATATTAAATTAGTTTTGTTTCCTGAATTAGCAGTGAGTGGATATGACTTAAATTTAATTGAGGAAGGACGGTGTTTTTTGCCAGAGGATGGCAGTGGCTTAAATTATCTTTTAAATACGTGCAAAAAGTTAAAAATAAATGCTGTAGTTGGTTGTTGTATAAAGAAAACTTTTGATTTGTATAATTGTGCATTAATTATAAATGAATTGGGTGAGATTTCTCAAATATATGATAAACAATTTTTAGATGAACAAGAAAAAAATATTTTTAATTATGGCAATAAAGTATGTACTTTTAAAATTGACAATTGGTGTATCGGAGTTTCTATTAGTTATGACTCTTATTCATTAAATTTAGCAAGGAAAATGCAAATTTTAGGAGTTGAAATTTATTTAGTTTTAGGCGCTTTTATTAAAGGTGGTTACTATAGTTTAAATTTAAATCATTTTTCAGCTATAGCTAAAGAATGTAAATTTTATGTAGCAGTAGCAAATTATATTGGGCAACACAGTGGTATGTCTTATGCTGGTAACAGTTGTATTTATTCTCCAAATGGAGAATTGTTAAATAATTGTTTCGAAAATTTAGGAATTACAAGTGCTATTTTAACAGAAACTGCAATAGAAGAATTAAGTGTGGAGAAAAATAAGAATATTATACAAATAGATGAAACTGATATAAGTAAATTGTCAGGCGATGAGTGATTATTTTTAGAATATTTTAATTAAAATAATATTAGTACTTAAGTAAACGCCTTTAATAAAAGTAATTTGTTTAATTTTTTTTGTAAAAAGTTGTGAGCAAATTGCTTAAATCTAAATAATTTATATTAGTCAATTTATGATTGTAGCGTTTTGCATGCCTAAATAAACAATAAACACAGCGACTGTGGACATAAAATATTCCTGGAGCAGCTATACCATCTTCAGTCCCCAAAAGGTACCATAAAAAAAATCGACTATCTGCGGGTTGAACAAATATATATTCAGCGCCATAATTGGCAATACATTTATTTCTTAATTCGGATACTTTTTCTAATCCATCAATAATATTAAAAAAATTAACACTTATAATTCTATTATCGTTAACTTGATATTCATAATTCATCCATTCACCAAAAACTTCAACATTTTTCCCATTTTCTGTTAGCCATTTCCATTGGGCTTTTTGATTTGCGCAATAAATATGTGTTGCTGATATTGGCATTTGTTGTTTTTTTATCTGAGCAAATACATTAGATTTTATGAATAAAAGAGAAAACAAGAAAAAATAAATTAAAAAAATATTATTATTTTTCATGATTTTATTCCTTTTTTTTAAAGTACTACCTTATATTTTAAAATGCAAGAAATTTTTTTGAGCGTATATAGTAAATTTATAAATATTATTCTGAAATTATTATTAATAAAAATTTTTAAGCTTTTTTCTTTTAGAATATCACTTATAGTTACAATAATTAATTACAAAGATAAAATTTTCTGCCTACTTATTTTGGGCTGTTTATTTAAATTCTTGATATTTTGGTAATCTGTGAAGTTTAAAATGTATAAATTATTTGCTAATAACTCTTTTTGTCCGTGCATATATTATAGATGCTAGTTAAGAGTTTAGAATGTGTATTTAGAAAAAGAACATGTACTTAAAAAGGCATACTTTGAAGAGCAGTAACCAACTGAAAAATTTACTTTTGCTGTATTACATTTGTGAGCTATAAAACCTTTTGCCAAGATAATTGGTTAAGAGTCAATTAGAACGAAAGGTTTAGTGGAATTTTAATTTAATTTGAACTTTTTATTCTGTAAAAATAATTTAGAAAGCTCAGGAAAAAGATGATTTAGATTGTTAAGTCTAAATAAAAATCCTTCATAAGAAGGTAAATTTGGAAACCATTTACTAAGGAAAATTTTTGTAAATTTAAAAATTTATTTAATATTTTTAAATTCATTTAAAATTTCAAAAATGTAAATTGTGACGGTTTCTTCATCAGTAAACGAGGGATTTGAATTAGGACTTATTTTTAAAAAAATATAGTGAGAAAGTTGAGAAAAAAATTTGCAGGAAGTAATGTAAACGGTGATGAATTTGTTCTGCCAATCCATTGGTTGCTCCTTTGTTACTTTTTTTTCGCAAAAATTATTTAATAAATTGGAGTAAATTTTAATTCTTTACTGATAAAGATTCCCTAAGAATGATTTTACCGTTTAATATAATTTTCTGTATAGAATTTGTATTTTCTATATTCTCTAAAGGATTATGCTTTAGAATAATTAAATTAGCTGTTTTATTGGCAGCAATAGAACCAATTTTATTTTCAAGTTTCAAAAATTTTGCATTATTAATTGTAGCAGCCATTAATATTTGTTTATTTGTTACTCCAGCTTTTGACCAATTTAGCATTTCTAAAAAGCCATTATAACCAGGTAAATTTGTATGTATGGGAGCTGAAGGTGTATCTGTACCAAATAATAGATGTCCGTTAAGTTTTGCAATGTAATTCAAAGTTTTTTGACCATTAGAAAAAATATGATAAGCCTGTTCCTTTGTTAGTCCTGCTTTAATTTCTTTTGCCAAAACTTGATTTTTTTCAGATTTAAGCCACTCAATCATGTTTTTTGTTATAATTTTTGAAACTTCGTGTCGATCTAAAAAGTTATTGTCATAAAGTAAATACAAACCATGAACAACTTGTGTAGTTGGTTGATAAGCAATTTTGTTTAAAAGTATTTTATGAAGAATATTCAAAACTTCATTTGGAAGTTCTGCAGAGTTTTTGGCTTCACTACTCCATCTCCATAGACCATGAGCGTAAGCATCATGTTTGAAATCTATAGTATTTTTAAAAGCTTCTAAAGAATTTGCATGAATTATAACAGGAATATTTTCTTTATGAGCTTCTTTTATTATATACCTAAAATTATTCTTACTTAAATTGGGTAATTGATCATTTTTTCCAAATCCTTTTTCATAAAATAGTTTTAAAACTTTTCCATCATTTAAAACTATTCTATTTATAGCTTTATCTATTTGAATATTAGGATTTTTTGATTGGCTATTAATAATATTGAAATCATTATTATTTTCAATATAGATAAGTGGGTACCCTTCTTTTTCCGCTATTGGTCCTCCACTTATTAGAAGTTGAGGGTGATCAGTTCCCTTATTAAAGGCTGTCTGAATGTTTTTATCTCCAAGTGATAAATCTAAAATTGTTGTATAGCCAAAATACAAATAGCTTTTTGGCATTTGTTGTTTATAATTTTTAATAATATTTTTATTTTCTTCATTCTTTTCCTGTTCGATTGCCATTCCAGGAATTGACTGTGTATGAGTATGAGAATCAATAAAACCTGGTAATAGATATTTTTTTTGGCAGTCGATAATTTTGATAGTATTAGTTTCATTTTTATAAATACCAGCTTCAACAGCTTCTATTAAATTATTGTTTATTATAACATGGCCCAAGTAAGGATCAAAATTATTCTCAAAGGTTATTATTTGGGCATTATTTAAAATATATCTTTCCTGTGCTACAGCAGAGGTTGATAAAAACACTAAGAATATTAAACTTTTTATTGTAAACTTAAAAATCATAAGAAAACTCCTCTTCAAAGTGTAGAATAGTTTTTATTTTGTAAATAAAAAAGAGTATTTTATATTTTTTCTTATAATATTTTTAATTAATATCTCTATGTATTTTAGAAATTTAGATAAATAATAAAGGTAACAAATTGAAATTATAAATAATGACAAACAAAAACCCCTCCTTTTATCTCACAATAAAAGGAGGGGTTTTATAATTCTGAGGCAGAAAAATTAATTGTTAGATTCAAATTCTGCATCAACAACGCCGTCTTTGTTTTTGGAGTTGTTTTGTTGGTTGCCACCTTGTTGTTGGCCGCCAGGATTTGCACCAGGTTGTTGTGCACCTTGTGCGCCTGCATTTTTATACATTTCTTCAGCTAATTTGTGTGCTTTCGCTTCTAAGGAAGCAATAGCAGCTTCTAATGCAGCTTTGTCATCAGATTTTGTTTCAAGCACCGTGCGTGCACTAGCAAGTTCGCTTTCTAGAGATGCTTTCATATCAGCTGGTAACTTGTCACCATTTTCTTTTAAGTTCTTTTCTGTTTGGAAAATAATGCTGTCTAACTTGTTACGTGTATCAATAGCTTCACGGCGCGCTTTATCTTCAGAAGCATGGCGTTCTGCTTCTTCCATCATGCGCTTAATTTCAGCTTCCGAAAGGCCGCCAGAGTTAGAGACTGTAATTTTTTGTTCTTTGCTGGTACCAAGGTCTTTAGCAGAAACATTTAGAATACCATTTGCGTCAATATCAAATGTTACTTCAATTTGTGGAACACCGCGTGGTGCTGCTGGAATTTCTGTTAAATTAAAACGGCCAAGGCTACGGTTGTCACGAGCCATTTCGCGTTCACCTTGGAACACACCAATTTCAACGCTAGTTTGATTATCAGCAGCAGTAGAGAAAATTTGGCTCGCACGTTTTGGAATAGTGCTATTGCGTTCAATTAATTTTGTAAATACGCCGCCAAGTGTTTCAATTCCAAGACTTAGTGGAGTGACATCAAGAAGAAGAACGTCTTTAACTTCCCCACCAAGAACGCCTGCTTGTACGGCAGCACCAATTGCCACAACTTCATCTGGGTTCACAGTACGGTTTGGTTCTTTTTTGAAGAATGCTTTTACTTTGTCACCAACAAGCGGAATACGCGTTGAACCACCAACCATGACAACTTCGTCAATTTGATCAACAGATAAGTTTGCGTCACGTAGAGCAGCGCGACATGGTTCGATTGTTCTATCGATAATGTCCATAATCATTTGTTCAAATTGTGAACGCATTAAACTGACAGCCAAGTGTTTAGGGCCTGTTTGGTCAGCAGTTAAATAAGGAAGATTGATGTCTACTTTAGTTTGACCTGAAAGTTCAATTTTTGCTTTTTCAGAAGCTTCTTTTAAGCGTTGCATTGCCATAGGGTCTTTTGAAACGTCAATAGAAGTTTGTTTTTTGAATTCATTTACAAGAAATTCAATTAAGCGTTCGTCAACGTTGTCACCGCCAAGGTGAGTGTCACCGTTGGTTGAAAGCACTTCAACAACATTATCACCTACTTCAAGTACGGAAACGTCGAATGTACCGCCACCAAAGTCATAAACAGCAATTTTTTGGTTGGTTTTTTTATCGAGACCATAAGCAAGAGCAGCAGCTGTTGGCTCATTAATAATACGAAGAACTTCAAGACCTGCAATTTTTCCTGCATCTTTAGTTGCTTGGCGTTGGGAGTCATTAAAGTAAGCAGGAACCGTAATAACTGCTTTTGTAACGCTTTGACCAAGGTAACTTTCCGCAGCTTCTTTTAATTTTTGTAATACTTTTGCTGAAATTTCAGGAGGAGCCATGTCCTTGCCACCAATTTCAAACAATACTTTATCGCTAGGACCTTTTTTTACTAAATAAGGCATTTTAGTTGCTTCTTCAGAGCGCTCTGAAAAGTGACTACCAATAAAACGTTTTGCGGAGTAAATCGTATTGCGAGGATTTGTAACAGCTTGATTTCGTGCTGCCCGACCTACAATAAACTCACCATCACGAGTGTAAGCAACAACAGATGGCGTTGTGCGTTCACCTTCTTGATTTGTGATGACCTTAGCTTGACCATTTTCCATAACAGCCACAACCGAGTTGGTTGTTCCTAGGTCGATACCAATTATTTTACTCATACGAAAACCTCCAAAAAAAGGATAAAAATCAATGGTTTTTATTCGAAATAATTAGGGATAAAGTTCAGTGTTTTCAGGTTGTTATGTTTTAGCCCGAAACGAGGATACTTGTATTCCCTGTTATTGAGGAACATAAGCACCTATTTTATCGTGTCAACTCAACTTTTTTAAAAGAAGTCAATTTGTCATTGTCAGCTGGGGGGATAAGGGGACAATGACTTTCAAGTGTATAATATAATTAAGTTCATTTTGACTAAATAATCTGTAAGCTGGTTTTAATTATTGCCAACAGATGTCATAAAAATACAAGAATTTTAATAACTTTTATTAAAAATATCTAATAAACTGTATAAAAAATTGTAACAATAAATTTCATAGCAGAATATGATAGTTTAGGACTGTAAAATTTGCAGGGTTTGTTAGTATCGGTTAAATGATTATACTAAGGTTTTTTTCTAGTGCCTTTGGAGAGTAGCAATTGTGTTAGATAGTTTAATCGATTTCTTTACAACTTATGGTTCAATTGCCGTATTTGGTGTTTTGCTATTGTGCGGGTTTGGACTCCCTATACCAGAAGACATCACTCTAGTAGCTGGTGGAGTTATTTCTTCTGTTG
>CAYSZE010000264.1:0-6895 GCA_964435255.1 uncultured Oligoflexia bacterium | reverse complement strand
AAACCTGCATTACTTATTTTAGATGAAGCGACAGCCAATTTAGATGAGAAAAATGAACTTATTATTGCGAAAGTTCTAAATAATATTAAAAATTCATGTACAACTATTATAGTTTCTCACCGTTATGGCATTTTAACTTATGCCGACGAGATTATAGATATAAAAAATATAATTAAATAATTAATTATTTATTTGGACTTGATAACGAGAATATCACTTTATTCTTCTCTTTTTCTACATTACTAAATGATTTATTTCTAGCATCTGTATTATCTTCATTCAACCAACTGGGTTCAACAATATTTGAACTTAAATTAGAAGAAGAATTCCCAAAAATATAAATTTTATCTAAAATATTTTTATATTTTGAATCAACATCTGAATTCCAAGTATAAGAAACCAAGGCATAAACCCGATCTGATTTCCAACGAGCTTTTGCGCTTTGTTGTAATAATTTTTTTGTAAAAAGATCGTCTTTTTCAGAAATCATTCTACTATACCAGTAATAATTTCTAAGAATTAAAGAAACATAACTTCTTGTTTCTTTAAATGGCATATAATCGCAGAAAAGCATCATATTATTTTCAGAAACACGATCTCGCCATTTATCCAAATTAGAAGCACCTGCATTATAAGCAGCTAAGACGTATTCAATTCTGCCATCATAACGTTTAAGCAAACGACTTAAATAAGATACACCAATTTCTATATTCGTTTCAGGTTCATATAATTGATTTGAAGACACTTTTCTTTTTATTGATTTTGCAGTACTTGGCAGTACTTGCATTAATCCTCGCGCATTTGCCATTGAACGCGCATAAGTGTCAAATGCACTTTCTTGTCGAATAAGAGATAATACAAAAATAGGATCGAGATCTTCTGCGTAACTTGAAATTTCTTTTAAATAAGGTCTTGGAAAATGTAAATTAAGCATTGTTCTACTAACAGGATAATTCTTAATATATTTTCCATATCTACCTAACATAAAAATGGAATATCTATAATTTCTAACGGAATTTTGCGCTAATGCCCAATATAAAATCATATTAGGATTAGAAACCGAAGTTGTTCTACCGACATAATTCGCCCATTCCGTTGCTGCTGATATGTCATTTCTTGCTTTGAAAAGATCAAATATATAAGCTTCTAAATTATCATCACTCCAACCAGAAGAGTCACGACCTTGAATTGCAATTTCTTCATCAGGAACCAAGTTTTGAATAGGATCAACACCTAATTGTTGTGAAGCTAAAATTGCAGGTAAGGAAATAGAATTTTCTTTAATGAGCCTTTGCCAATAAGGATTTTCCTTGGGCATTGTTTTAGATTTTTGGTAAATAGCACCCAACCAAAATAAGCTTCTTGAACTTTCAGCTGGATCTTTTTCTAATAATGTTTTTTCAAGAGCTTCTTTAGCTAACCCTGGATGTCCTGTGATTAATCTTAACAAGCCAACTCTTAAGTGAATTTTTTCAGTAGGATCTGTATCTGGTAATAAACACTTTTGCACCCGTGTATATATTTTCTCAATATCATTATAAATTGATTTACTTGGCAAAAATGCTTCTAATCTTAAAATGAGAGCACTTGTAGCTCCTGCATAAGAGCAATCAGAAGCATGTTCTATAGCAGAAACTGTTAATTTTTGTGCTTGAGTTAAATTTGCAGGTTCCATAATGGAAAAAGCTTCAGAAAAAGACATGGAACGATAATTAACGATATCTAACTTTTGTTTACTAGATAATGTTCTATAGTTTTGCTGTGATGAGGCAGTACGAGTGGAGAGTGCCGATTCTTCATTGTTTTTTCTTTCAATCCACCAAGCAGAACAAGCTAAAGTCTGCTCGTTCAAAGGAAACTGAGTTTTAAAATTACCGACTAATGCTTCACAATTTCTTGAAAGTTGAATACGTTCTTTCTGACTTAAATTACGTAACACCCAATCAGAAAGCACCCGAGCATTTTCATTATATAATTTTAAATTTTTAAATTGCCCTTCATTAATTAATTGACTTTCCTTAGGAGATGTATAATTTTTTAGATTAGAAAGATAAAAATCGTCATTTTTTCTTTTAATACTTGAAAGCATTTGTTTTTGTTCAGGCAGAGTCAATTCTAGATTTTCTGTTAAAATAGTGTTACTAGAACAAGAAACTTGCAACAAAGCAAAGGGTACAACAAGCATTGCACAAAAAATAAAAACATTCTTTTTTTTTATTTTCAAAAGCATTGTTTAACCCCTTTAAAGCATTTCTCATATCGTCATTCCTAATTATGACTTGAGTCGAAATGCATTGCAAAGGGTAGAATTAATTTATTCTACCTTATCTCTTAAAACGGGACAGGTCATACAACGCGGACCTCCACCACCACGTGACAGTTCACTCCCTTCAACAGTAACTATTAAAGGTGAATCATTTTGAATAATTGCTGGATTTTTTATAACATCTTTAGCGGATGTGATTTTAAATCCTGCTGATTCACAAGCTTTTAATGTATGTTCATGAATATAACTAATTACTTTTCCTGGGGAAAACGAAAATAAATTAGCTCCACTATTCCATTGTTCTCTTTGTTGATGCAATGGCTCATCACCTCCGCAGGGGATAGGATCCATCCGTACACCTACACTGCGCAAACCTAAAATAAGATCTTCAACTTCTTTAAACTTTTTATCCCCGTCAGGTTTAACTCTAATTCTAACGACCCGCGCTCTTTCACGACCAATCACATATGGCGAATAAACAACCGCCTGTTCCTTATTCACAACAGTAAAAATCATATCTAAGTGAATTGTGCTGCGTTCTCTTGGTAAAATAACACATAAAATATTAAAAGGTTCTTTATTACCTTCTTCTGCTCTGGTTTGTAATAAGCGTTCAACTAAGGCATCGACTGCTTTTGCTGAAGTTCTTTCACTAATACCTATGAGTAGAAGATCTTCATTGATCACAAGGACATCGCCACCTTCAATAGTAAAGTCGTCATCATTTTGTTTTAAGGTGGCATCAAGTAAAAGACCATGCCCTTTTAAATTTGGGTGGTATTCATAAATTGTGCGCATAATAATGGATTCAGCATACCGTACTGAACTGGCCATTTTTGATGCAATCACTCTATTGCCTACAACCATACTTGTATCACGCATAAAATACATATTTGGTAAAGGAACAATTGAAAAACTTTTATTTGATAACCATGACTCTAACGTATTTCTCTTTAAAGGAATTCCTGTTAATAGTGCATGGGTAAGTTCATTTGCAGAATATTCTAATAGTTCTTGTTTCAATTCAAGACAACCTTGAAAAGCCAATATTTTAGTTAAAAGTTGTTCACGTGCCGCCTTAATTTCTAAAATGGTATGTAGATATTCTGAAACTTCTAAAACTTCACAAACCAATGATAAAACTGTTTTTAATTGTGAATGACCAGCAACTATATTTTTATAATATATAATATCATTATAAAGTAATTCTGAAGCATTTTTTGGTGACATCAGTTCAACTTCTTGGCCAGGAGAATGTAGAAAGACTTTTCTTAATTTTCCTATTTCAGAATGGACTCCAATATTACTTTTAGTTTTTGCTAATTGAGCTATTTTTTCTTTCTCAGATAAAGAATCCCAAAAACGAAAATGACTCCCCTTAAATTCATTCTGTTCTTCTTTCACCATTAAACTCCTTGACCAAATGCATTCGTAATGACAAAAATACGATCTAACCGTTAACATAGATCACATGGGTATGATCAAGTGACAATTAAAAAATTAGAGGAGTTCAATGATGTCCTTTAAAAAAAACGTTGCCATATTAGGGGCAGGTAAAATTGGAAAACTAGTTGTAAATATGCTTTCTCAGACAAATGATTATCACATTACTGTCTTCGACACCAAAAAAGAATTTGCTAAAAAAGCAGCTATTAACGAAAATTCTGGGCAAATTCTAAATAATGTAAAATATGATGCAGCAGATTTCATGGCACAAAAAGATATCGAACACGCATTACATGACATGGATTACGTCCTAAGTTGTGCACCTTTTTATTGCAATAAAGGTATAGCTGAAGTCGCAAGACAACTTAAGGTTAATTATCTGGATCTTACTGAAGATGTTAAAACAACTGCCGCTATAAAAGAATTAGCTAAAAATGCAAATAATGCATTTATACCACAGTGTGGATTAGCACCTGGTTTTATAACAATAGTTGCTCATGACTTAACTACTGAATTTGATACTATCGAAACTGTAAAAATGCGCGTTGGAGCATTACCTCTATTTCCACACAATAAATTAAAATATAATTTAACTTGGAGTACAGAAGGTCTCATTAATGAATACTGTAACCATTGTGAAGTTATTCATAATGGCAAATTAGAAACGACCCCTGCCCTCGAAGGACATGAGACTCTCGTAATAGATGGTGATGAATATGAAGCATTCAATACCTCTGGCGGATTAGGTACTTTAGCTGAATCCTTAGCCCATAAAGTAAGATATATGGATTATAAATCTATTCGCTATCCTGGCCATAGAGATATTTTACAAATATTACTAAACGACTTAAAATTCATCGATGATCGCGAAGGATTGAAAAAAGTCTTTGAACGAGCTTTGCCACATACAAAACAAGATGTCGTTATCATATTTGTTACTGTAACTGGGCAAATAAATAATCAACTCTGTCAAAAAAGCTACGCAAAAAAAATATACCATTCTATGATTGGTGGTGAGCATTGGGGAGCTATTCAAATAACTACAGCAGCAGGAATTTGTGCTGTACTAGATTTACATGCGCAATCCGAACTTCCGAGCACAGGATTTATAAGACAAGAAGATATCTCTTATGATAAATTTATAAAGAACCGTTTTGGAAAATACTATTCTTAAAAAATAGATCCATTAGGGTTTAATAATATTATGGAGTTATCATTAATATGTTCCCTGATGATCTAAAAGATATTCCTATTTTTGAAAGAATTTTTTGTAATAGAACACTTAATATGAAATCGATCAAGGCTATTGGCTTTGATATGGATTACACACTTGCTCTTTACAAACCTGAAACTTTTGAAAAACTCGCTTACATTGAAACTTTAAAAAAACTTGTTGAATTAGGTTATTCAAAGGATATTTTAAATTGGGAATTTGATCATACTTATATGATCCGAGGATTAGTTCTAGATAAAATACGAGGAAATGTATTAAAAATGGATCGCCATAGGTATGTAAAAGTTGCCTACCATGGCTTTAAAGAACTTTCACGGGAAGAAAGAAGAAAACTCTACGACATTGAAAATGTTATTTCTTATGAAGAACCAAACTTTGCCTTAATAGATACTTTATTTTCATTAGCTGAAGCATTTTTATTTATTCAATTAGTAGATTTTAAAGATAAAAGTGAAAAATTAAATCACAAAACTTATTATGACATTTATATTGATGTCAGAAAAAGTATCGACTTATGTCATAGAGATGGAAGTATTAAAAATAAGGTTTCAGAAAATCCTGAAAAATATATCAATCGCGATCCTAATTTAGGATCTATTTTAAATGACCTTAAATTATCAGGCAGAAAAATTTTTATAGTTACCAATAGCCTTTGGGATTATACAAACATTGTTATGAATTATGTTTGTCTCAATAATAAAAAAAATTTATCACACGAATGGTTAGAGTATTTTGATCTTGTAATTACTGGTTCACAAAAGCCTTCATTTTTTATGGGAAAAAACCCTATATATGCGGTCGATCTCAATACATGTTTACTTAAAAACATTGATTTTTTAACTTTAAGTAAAAAAGAAGTGCTAGAAACTAATGTTTTTCAAGGTGGACATTTCAAATTACTCTATGACATATTAGGAATAAAAGCAGGATCTGAAATTTTATATATTGGAGATCATATATATGGAGATATTTTAAGAAGCAAAAAAGAAATTGGTTGGAGAACGATGCTAGTTATTGAAGAGCTAGAAAAAGAAATTAAAGCTATTCAAAACTTAAAAGATCAATATGATTTATGTGATTCCTTAAATAAAAAACGCGTGCATTTAGAAAATGAATTTGAACGTTATCATATCTTAGAAAAAGAAGCACAAAAAAATGAAAACTCTGAAAAACAAGAAGAAATAAATAAAAAAATTAAAAAAATTGGTTACGATTTACTTAAATTAAAAGAAATAGAGAAAAAAGAAATTAAAAATTATCATCAAAATTTGCATCCTACTTGGGGTGAATTAATGAAAACAGGAAGACAAAACTCTCGGTTTGCAGCACAGGTAGAAAATTATGCTTGTTTATACACAAGCAAATTAACAAATTTAATTCACTATGGGCCACATAAAAATTTTAGAGCTGTGCGTGACTTTATGCCTCATGATCTTGATGAATAATTAGACTTAATTTAAAGAAGTTGGTCTTGAGCCTGTACTCTTTTGAAAAGTTATCCAAGCTAAATCGAGTGAGCCCCTAGCATTAGCCAAATTTGCTCTGGCATTTGTCTGATCATTTGCAGCTGTAATGAGATCGGTAGCGGTAACCTGCCCATTATCAAAACGCGCTTTCATTTGTGAATAAGCATCTTGAGCATATTGGACTGAAACCTTCGCAGAATCTAAAACTTGAATAGCATTTTGTAATTGCAAAAAGCTATTTGTAATATCTATTCTAGCATTGACGTTTAAATTTTCTAAATTAAATTTTGCTTTTTGTTCTGCCGCTACAGCACCACTTATTTGAGCTTGTCTTACGCCCCAATCTAAAATAGTCCAAGATAATTGTAAGCCATAACTAAACTGATCTTGTATATCAGCTGAATTATAGGTTTGTGTGCCAACAGTTGCATCTTTTGCCATAAAGTTACGAGTATAATTAGCAACAAAATTTAACGAAGGCAA
>CAYSZE010000263.1:0-2700 GCA_964435255.1 uncultured Oligoflexia bacterium | reverse complement strand
TGGAGCGAATCAATTTAATGCTTCAGGAACGACAAATACGACGAACTCTATAACCGCACTGATGATGAATTCAAATATTCAACCTGCTTTTTTAATGTTTAATAATACTTTGCCAGCTGTTAATGGAATGCCTGGTGGTGCCTTAACAAATACAACATTTTTACGTCTAGATTATACTTACGAAAACTCTAGTTTTGGATCTGTTGGGCCTGCATTTATTTGGGGAATGATCAATAACGTTAATCAAAACTACAATGCCCAAAATTCTTTATGTTCAAACACTTCACCTTCTATCGATCCTAATAGTCCAGTAAATGTTCTTTGTGTTGGCGGCAGTAATAATTTAGGTTATGAAGCGGATGTTTCTTATCGTTATACCACACAAGATCGTGTTACATTAGGACTTGATGCAGGATATTGGTTTGTAGGTTCAGCTTGGCAGCTTTATAATCAGAGTTTAATTAAAGGTGTTTATGGTTTAAGAGCGTCTATTTCTACTCAATTTTAAAATTTTATCTTGTTAAATTAAATATTATTTTTTTTACAAGAGAGTGGTAAAAAAAATATTTACTACTCTCTTGTAATATATTTTGGAAATACTATTTAATTTAAATATATTTTGAATATTAACACGTAATCCAGGCAAGAAAACGAAAGTTATTAAAATTTTTAGAAGCAATTTGTAACGGTATTACTTGCCCATAAAGATCTTAATGAATTCCATGCGTAAACAACTAAATTACCGTCATCTTGAAGAACTACCCAAGCACCTTCGTGATTTTGTGTACGAGTGTTCCACGTTGAAGTGCCGTTGTAAGTATACGTGACAAAATTACCATCATTTTGCATAAAAGCAAAATTTGTAGCTGTATTGTCTGTTTTAGTTGACCAAATGGCTTGATTGTTCCAATTTTTATAGATAACTAAATTACCATCATGTTGCATTGCCAGACGAAAACAACCGTGTGCTGAATCAAGTTGTTGTCCGCGTTGCATATATTCTCCAGGCATAAGTCTATCTTTTGCTGATAAATCTGCCATAAATCCGATTGCATAAATTAATGCGATACTTTTTAAGAAAAATACTTTCATATATCCTCCTTTTATAATGCGAGACAAAAAATATTTTATTGTAAGTATTAGATTTACTGAATGTCATTTTTTTGGTGTGTATAAAATATTTAATCTGAGTATTATTTTTTTAATAAATACTAGAAGAAGTGATTATTAGAAAATTAAAAAAAAATTTTCGTTTTATGATAAACTCTCTACTGATTTGTGCTCTATAGTTGACTTAAAAATAAAAAAATCAAGAATATTTTTTCTTGATTTTTTTATTTAAATTTAACTCTACTTTAATAGGATCAATTTTACAAATATAGACTAAGTTTATTATTTTTGAGGTTACCATATAACTATAAAAGTTTGTGGATCATGTCTTTTACCACTGACTTCAATTTCATAGTGAACATGTGGACCTGTGCTATGTCCTGTGTTACCAACTGCAGCAATAATGTCACCTTTTTTTATTTTTGATCCTTCTTTTACATAAACAATACTAGTATGAGCATAACGAGTAATCATTTTTCGTTCATGAATTAACTCCACAAATTTTCCATAATCATCTGAATGTCCTACTTTATGAACAATTCCATTAGCAGTAGCATAAATAGGTGAACCTTTCGGAGCAGCGATATCTATGCCAAAATGAATACGGCTTTGTCCTGTAAATGGGCTCACTCTCCAACCATATGCTGATGTAAAGCGTCCTCTAACTGGGGCTATATCTGGAATACTTTGTAGTTTTAGAGCATGTTTTTGTGCTTCGATTAAGAATATTTTTAAGTCTTCTAATTGCTTATTAGTTTTGTATTCTGACTCACTTGCTAAATCAAAAAGAGATTTTAATTCTAAACTGTCTTGTTTAAGTCCAGTCATTTTATTTGAAATATCATATTCTTCTTTTGTCAGAGGCCCTATACCATTGCCTGATGGTATATTTCCTAATGGGGGAGGTGTTGATTTTTCATTATTGTGGGAAGTGCTTTTATAATGAGAGCCATTTTTCCTATCATCTGTTCTGGTGGTAACTTTTTTTATTTTATCTGAATAGTAATTTACTTGTTCTACCTGGTTTTGAATATTTTTAATTTTCGAATTGAGTGCTTCAACTTCGCTCTTAAGCCCAAGACTTTGATCTCTAAGTTTTTCCAATTCTAAAGCATCTTTTTTAGTAGAAATATAATTCCAAGTCATTGTGACAGCAATAGTGATAATAATTGTCGAAACTAAAAGAAGAAGCGGGGGCACAAGAGCTGGAATTTGAAAAATATGAGTTTTTCCAGTTTTCTTTGAAACATAAAGAACAGTGTGTGTTTCAAAGAACTTTTTTTTTGAAGTGCTTTTGTATTTATAATTGATTTTTTTTGGACTTTTTTGATGTTCAGTCACAAACACCCTCTCTAGAAGCTTAAATTACCTGCTCTAGTTCTTATCGGTGTTTTTTTTAAAGGAGTGGAGTAAAATTTTCCTATTTATTTCAATAGGATAGTAGGAATTTTTGTGTGGCCTGGCCGGCGCGATTCGAACACGCGACCATCGGATTAGAAATCCGATGCTCTATCCAGCTGAGCTACGGCCAGAACACACGGATATTTGGTTAGCATAGGATCATTTGCTTTGTAAAGTTTTTCAAAGATA
>CAYSZE010000262.1:0-3733 GCA_964435255.1 uncultured Oligoflexia bacterium | reverse complement strand
GATAAAGAATATCAAGCTTTAAGAAATTGCGCGAAAAGTATTTTTGAGGAAATAGGGATGAAAACAGGTGGGGCAAATATTCAATTTGCCATTCATCCTGATACAGGCAGAGTTGTGGTCATAGAAATGAACCCTAGAGTGTCACGTAGCTCAGCGTTGGTCTCAAAAGCAACTGGTTATCCGATCGCAAGAATTGCAGCAAAATTAGCTATTGGTATCAGTCTTGATGAAATTAAAAATGAAATCACTAAAACCACTAGTGCTGCTTTTGAACCAGCCATTGATTATGTGGTGGTAAAAATTCCGAGATGGGATTTTGAAAAATATAAAAATGCCGAACCAACTTTAGGAATCCAAATGAAATCGGTTGGTGAAGTTATTGCTTTTGGCTGTTCCTTTAAAGATGCCTTACAGAAAGCATGGCGCTCCCTAGAAAAAAATATTGATGGCTGGCAAAAAATTGATTGTTTATTTGATAAAAAAGAATTGAATCAATTATTATCAAATGCTACACCAAATTTATTCAGCTTTATCAAAAACGCTTTTTATTTAAATTATTCCATAGAAGAAATTTATGAATTAACTAAGATAAGTAAATGGTTTTTACATGAATTACAAGAACTCTTTTTATGTGAAAAGGACATTATTCATTCAGATATTCCTATTCCATATAAAACGCTATACAAAGCAAAAAAGTATGGATTTAGCAATCAACAAATTTCTACTCTAAAGAAAATATCTATTTCATCTGTTGAACAACAATTAAAAACATATAACATTAAACCGACTTTTAAAATGGTGGATACTTGTGCTGGAGAATTTGAAGCACAAACTCCTTATTATTTTAAAACTTATGAAAGTTTTAATGAAAATAAAATATCAAGTAAGAAAAAAATAGTTATCTTAGGCAGTGGTCCTAATCGTATTGGCCAAGGTGTTGAATTCGATTACTCTTGCGTTCATGCTGTTAAAGCCGTGCAAGAGTGCGGTTACGAAGCTATTTTAATCAATTCTAACCCAGAAACTGTCAGTACAGATTTTTATATTTCTGATAAATTATATATGGAACCTTTGACTGATGAAGATGTCATTGACATATTAAATCAAGAAAATCCTTATGGAGTATTAATTCAATTTGGCGGACAAAGTCCTATAAAATTAGCAAAAAAAATAACCGCAGCTGGGTACAATATTCTTGGAACTTCATTTCACTCTATTGAATTAGCAGAAGATAGAAAATTATTTGGAGACATTCTTAAAAAATACGATATAAAGGCTCCTAAATTTGGCACAGCTTTAAATAAAATTGAAGCCACTCAAATAGCTAATAAAATATCATATCCCGTCCTCATCAGACCTTCTTTTGTGCTAGGTGGGATAGGAATGGCTATTGTTTATTGTGAAGAAGAATTAGCACAATATTTTGATCATGCATTAGATTTAGATCCTAGCAAACCTGTGTTAATTGATAAATACCTTTCAGATGCTATTGAATTTGATGTCGATCTTCTTTGTGATGGAAAAGATATTTTTATTCCTGAAATTATGGAACATATAGAAGAAGCAGGAATACATTCAGGAGATAGCAGTTGCATAGTACCGTCGTTGCACTTAGGTAACGAAATTAAAAATAAAATTTTTGAAATTTCAAAAATTCTTGCTTTGCAATTAAATACTATCGGTTTAATGAATATTCAGTACGCTTTATTTGAAAATATTTTATATGTCTTAGAAGTGAATCCAAGAAGCTCAAGATCTATCCCCTTTATATCCAAAGCAACTAACATTGCTATGGCTAAATTAGGGACTAAAATTTGTTTAGGACAAAGTCTGCAAGATTTAAAAAATGAATTAAAACCTTTGTTAAATTATAAGTACTCCTTAAAAGTTCCAGTATTTCCTTTCCATAAATTTCCAACTTTTACTCCAAAACTTGGCCCTGAAATGCGTTCTATCGGCGAAATAATGGTACAAGCGGATAGTTTAAGTGAATTATATGCCAAAGGCTATATAGCAGCAGGTTATAAATTTAATTTAAATGGTAAAATATTAATTTGTACTCATTCAGAGTATTTAGAAACTCTAAATCAACAAATTCCTTTTATAAATGAATTTAAAGATAAATTTATTTTTCTAAGCAAAAATAGCTTAATAACAGAGATAATAAAAACAATAAAAGAGCATAATATTTTATTAGTAATAACTTCATTTAAAGAGAGTGAAAATGTTTTATCAAGTGACATCGAACACATTTTAAAAGTAGCTGTACAATATAAAGTTCCTACTGTCTGTACTATCCGCTCAACTTTTTCTGCTTTAAAAGCAATTCAATATTTACTAAAAAGGATATAGCAATGAATCTTAAAGGCAGGTCATTAAATAATTTATTCGATTTAAGCATTGAAGAATTCCATTATTTGATAAACTTAGCTCACTCATTAAAAAAAGAAAAAAAAAGCAATATTTTTCCAAATAGGTTAAAAAATAAAAACATTGCCTTAATTTTTGAAAAGCCTAGCACCAGGACACGTTGCTCTTTTATAATAGCGTCACATGACGAAGGTGCTCATGCAGAATGCTTAGGTCAAGAAGATATTCATTTAGGTGAAAAGGAAAGCATTCAAGACACCGCAAGAGTTTTAGGACGTTTATTTGATGGGATTATGTTTCGGGGATTTAAGCATGAAACACTAGAAACGTTAATACAATTCGCTAAGGTTCCTGTTTGGAATGCTTTGACAGATTTACATCATCCGACTCAAGCGCTTGCAGATATTATGACTTGTCAAGAATACTTAGGTCATTTAGCTGGGAAAAAATTAGTCTATCTAGGTAATGCCGATAACAATGTCACGCATTCACTATTAATTGCCGCAACATATTCTGGTTTACAAATAGTAGTGAGCTGTCCAAAAAACTTGCAACCAAATAAAAACGTAGTAGAACAGTGTTTACAAATTTCTAAATTAACAAATGCTACACTTACGTTTACTGAAGATCCTTATCAAGCAGTTAAAAATGCTGACTGTATTTACACTGATGTCTGGATTTCCATGGGAGAAGAAAAAAAAGAAATGTTACAAGAAAGATTGCAAACTCTGTTACCTTATCAGGTAAACAAAAATTTACTGCAAGCAACTCACAATTCAAACTGTTTACTTCTTCATTGCCTTCCTGCTTATAAAGGTAAGGAAATAACTGAAGACATTTTTGAAGAAAAACAAAATTCTATTTTCGACCTCGCCGAAAATAGAATGCATACAATTAAAGCACTTATGCTTGCAACATTAACACCTTAATTCTCAACTTTAATAAACCAACGTTCATTTCTAAATCCAGGAATAATGGATCCTTCTTTATCATAAGTAGAATAAGCAACTGCGAAAGCGCGTCCGTAAACTCTATCTTGATCCATAAAACCCCAGAATCTGCCATCTGCTGAATTGTCACGGTTATCACCAATTAGTAATAGTTTTCCAGGTGGGACAACCCATACTTGGGTTGCATTATCTGTCATGCTATTCATTTTTCTTTTTAAAATGAAATGCGGTACTTTGCTAAAACCTGACTCTAAAAACAAATTATAATTTTCTCCAGTTTCTCCTCCACCCAGATTTTCCATGATTGCTCTCTCTGGTTGAAATTCTTGCTTTGCTAAGACGCCATTTATTGTTAAAATGCCATTGGTAAATGTAACTTTATCGCCAGGTATTCCAACAACTCGCTTTATAAG
>CAYSZE010000261.1:0-2943 GCA_964435255.1 uncultured Oligoflexia bacterium | reverse complement strand
TGCACCCTTAGGTGTGGAAGAGTAGCTCTGCGCAGCCTTTTAAATTTCCCTTAGTGGGTTCGTAGCTCAGTCGGTAGAGCATTTGCCTTTTAAGCAAGTGGTCCCCGGTTCGAATCCGGGCGGACCCACCACTAATTAAGCCCCAAAAGTAAAGCCTCAGAGGTAGCAATCTCTGGGGCTTTATTGTTGTTATTCCTTAAAATTACTTGCTTAAATCTTTCTAGATAATAGTTGATTTTATTTAAAGCAGTGTTATAAGTGCTTTCTGTTTTTTGTCTTTTCTCAGTTAAAGGGTTTATTGTATGGCAAAGTCAAAAGCTAAAATTAAAGCCAAAATTGCTAAATCCAAAGGGAAAGTTAATAAGGCTATTAAAAATAAAAAGTCTGCAGCAAAACGTTATAAGTTAACTGCAACTGGTCTTGTTAAAGTTCCACACAGTGGTAAGCAACACTTGGCTAAATCTAAGAACCGTAGCCGTAAAAATCGCTTAAAGAAAGCGAAAATTATGCGTGCTGAAAGTTCAAGATTAGTTTCCCGTTGTATTCCTAACGGACTCTAATTAAGGCTGCTTCATTCAGCCTTTAAGTGACAACATAAGTTATCACTTATAAAGTTAACTTAGGTTAGCAATTTGTATGATTGTTTTAAACAGATGCTTGGCAAATAAGTTTTGTTTTCAAATAAACAACCGCCAGCATTCAATTCGGAGGAAATACAATGGCTCGTGTAAAACGTGGTTTTAAACTGCGCCGTCGTCATAAAAGAGTTTTAAAGCTTGCTAAGGGTTACCGCGGTGCTCGTAGTAGACTTTATCGTACAGCAATACAAATCGTTCGTAGAGCTTTATGCTATGCATATCGTGACCGTAAAGTTAAGAAACGTGACTTTCGTTCTCTTTGGATCCAACGTATTAACGCTGCTTCCAGAGCACATGGCATGCCATATAGCAAGTTTATGAATGGTTTAAAGAAAGCTAATATCGCTTTAGATCGTAAGCAATTATCTGACATTGCAATTCATGATGAAGCTGTGTTCGCATCTCTTGTCAAAAAATCAATGGCAGCCTTGGCTAAGTAATCGTTCGACTTAAAACTCGGAGCGTAGCGCAGCCTGGCTAGCGCACTTGCTTGGGGTGCAAGAGGTCGCAGGTTCAAGTCCTGTCGCTCCGACCATCATTTATTTTAATTTAGAGAGAATCCGACGTTTAGGCAATTCTCAAAGTATAGGTGACAAAATGAAACATCCTATTTTAAAGTCTTTTGAAAGTATGCATATGCGTACAAAGGCTCTTCCTAGTTTTAAAGCTGGCGATACTGTGTGTGTTTGGGTTAAAATTCAAGAAGGTACTGAAAAAGACGGTACTCCAAAATACCGTTTGCAGTCTTTTGAAGGAACTGTCATTCGTTTCCGTAAAGGTTCAACGAATGCGACATTTTTAGTACGTAAAATGTCAGGTGGTGTTGGCGTAGAGCGTAATTTCTATGTTCATTCTCCGCTTGTTGATCACGTTGATGTTAAAGTCCGTGGTAAAGTACGTCGTTCTAGAATTTACTATATTCGTAAATTACGTGGTAAAGCGGCTCGTATTTCAAGCCGTTATGTTTCCTCTGAAGAATTAAAGTCTTATGAACAGGCTTAATTTAAAAAAATAACAAACAGTGCTTAATTGAATTTAAGGTTTGTATTTTAGAATATTAAAAAACCATTGTGGCATGCCACAATGGTTTTTTTTATATAATTAAATTGCTAGGTGACCGAATTTCAGTCGTATTAAAAATTCAAACCATTAACTTAATATAAAGAAATAATGGAACAAAAATTCCTTCATGATTGAATTTCATACATCATGTATTTATTTTGATTGAATTTCGGACAAAATTTTGAATGCATAATTTTTTAATTTTTTTAACTATATGAAATAATGGTATAAAAAAACAAAGAAGAATTGGCATAGTTCTTGCATCTAGTGAAGATGAATAAGTTAAATAGGCTTATTTTTTAATTAGATTGGAGAAAAATTATGTCACTTAAACTATTGCAGCAGCAGGAAAAGTCAGAATCTATATCACTAGCCACTTCATTGCCAACAGCAGGTAATTTGAAGCGGCGAAAATTAAAACGGAAAAGTATATACTTTTCAAAAATGCAACATCCCCTTGAACTTGCTTTACAAGAAGTCACTATTTCAAATTTAGCTTCAGCACGCTGGATAAAACTTTGTTTGTCTTATGTTGAATTTGTTGCTCCTGCGGAAGCTACAAGAGAACCAGCGAGACTGATGCGTCTGCTGTCAGAATATCCCTTAGGATTAAAAAGAGAGGAACTATTAGAACATTTTTATCAATCATATCAATTATGTTCCTTGAATAGAAAAGAAAGTTTTCGAGTCTGTTTAGAAAAGATCATCCAGCGTGCAAGGTTGATCTTTTCTAAATATGATTTAACTATTTATTATTGTAAAGATACCAAAAAATATTTGGTTATGCCTATTTTTATAATGAAATAATAATTATATAAAGGTTCTTTAAATTTAAAAAGGAACATTTTATGTTTGTCCAAAATCTTTTAGAAAATAAAAAAGTATTAGTAACTGGTGGTGGAACAGGCTTAGGAAAGAGTATGAGTGAAAGATTTTTATCTTTAGGCGCCAAAGTTGTTATTTGCGGCAGAAGAGAAGATGTCTTGCATGATACTTGTAATGAATTTAATAAAAAATTTTCAAATCGCGCAAGTTATAAAGTTTGTGATATTCGTGATGCACATGCTGTAGATAACATTATTGACGATATTTGGAATGATGCTCCAATAGATATTCTTGTAAATAATGCAGCTGGTAATTTTATTTCAAAAACAGAAGACCTATCGCATCGAGCATTTGATGTCGTTTTAGATATTGTCTTGCATGGTACAGTCTATGTCACTTTAGCTTGTGGTAAAAAATG
>CAYSZE010000260.1:0-8038 GCA_964435255.1 uncultured Oligoflexia bacterium | reverse complement strand
TTATGATGAATTAATTAAAAATAATAATTCTAGATTAAACAAATTTCTATCAGGTAACAAAAATTATGGAAGAAATTAAAAAATTTATTGCAAAAGAAGAAGTCCAACAAGGAAGTATTGGGTTTACTTTTTTTAAAAAATATATATTTTCCATGCAAGGTAGCAAAATTTTTGGCCCTATTATATTAATTCTCATTTCTGTAGCTAGTATTGGTGAAAGTTTATTTCGATACATTGTTTCATTATGGATTGATAACTGTTCTAAAACTGTTTGTTCTCAAAACATCCAAGCTTTTAGTGACTTAAAAATTTGGTTACAACATTCAAATCCTGCACAAATCACGTTTTTTTTCTTTAGTTTTTGTTTTATAACTATAATTATAAAAGCTCTTGATTGGATTGTTTTAATTGGTTTTCTATCTAACGGAGCACGCGTCTTGCATGATCAAATGGTTGAAAGCTTTTCAAATGTTCGTGTTACTTTTTTAGATGAACATCCATCAGGCAGACTTATCAGAAGATTTAGTGGTGATTACATTCAAGCTAAAGATGAAATACCAAATATTTTTGCAGATATTTTAGGAACTTTTATTGAACTTATAGTAATTACAGTTATTGTTTTAATACAAACACCTTTTGCTATATTCTCTATTTTACCCTGTATGTATTTTTATTTTAGAATTCAAAAAATATTTAAATCAGCTTCTCGAGAAATTCAGAGACTTGCTAAAGTATTAGAAACCCCGATTTGGAGTTTATTTTCTGAATCTGTTGTTGGTTATCAAACTATAAGAGCCTATGGAAAAACCGATGAGTTTATTACGAAATTAAATGCCATTGCCAAAGATTTTGCAAAAGCATCTATATTGCAAAGTAGAATTTTAAGATGGTTAAATATTAGATTAAAAGTAACTTCAGAATTTTTTACTTTAACTATTACCATAATTGCTATTACTTTTGTAGCCCATGGCAAAATTGGAATTGGTCAAGCTGGTTTTCTAATGAGTCTAACCATAGGGCTAGATTCTGTCATGCAGTGGTTAACAAGAAGTTTATCAATGATAGAAGCTAAAATGGTCAGTATTGAAAGAATAGTTGAGTATAAAAATTTACCTTCGGAACATAGTAGCACAACTTCTATTAATGATAAAATTAGAAATAATTGGCCACAAAATGGTGAAGTTAAGATATTAAATTTAACAGGATCTTATAGAAATGATCTCCCTATTATCTTAAATAAATTATCTGTAACTTTTCCTGCTGGTAAAAAAATTGGGATTATAGGTAAAACAGGGGCTGGTAAAAGCACTTTATTTCAAGCGCTTTATAGAATGATTTATTTTCATGCTGGCGAAATTTTAGTAGATGGTGTTAATATATTAAATTTACCATTAGAAAAATCTCGTGAAATATTTGCAATAGTTCCTCAAGAGCCACATTTGTTTTCAGGTTCTTTAAGATACAATCTCGATCGCACAAATAAATATACAGATACTGAAATTTGGACAGCTTTAAAAGATGTTCAGTTAGCTGAATATATTATTAATTTACCAGGAAAACTGCAATATGAATTAACAGAAAAAGGTGCTAACTTTTCAGTCGGGCAAAGGCAACTTATTTGTATGGCCAGAGCTATATTGAGTAAAGCTAAAATTATTTTAATGGATGAAGCCACTGCTAGTGTTGATTTGGAGACCGAAAAGCTCATTCAATTGGCAATTCAAAAAGCATTTGCCGACAAAACAACGATTGTAATTGCACACCGCTTGGAGACATTAAAATCTGCTGATCATGTTGTTCTGCTTGGCAATGGCACCCTCCTAGATTATGGTAGCCCTGAAAATATTCTTGCCAAATTAGGTAAGGAGCTTCAGACCCATTTAACTTAAATATCTGAATAGGAATCATAAAATGGAAAAGTCAGTTAAAATTCTTATAACTGGAAAACTGCATGAGGTCGCTTTGGCATTATTAAACAATCAACCGCCAGAATTGTCAGTGTCTTCTCCATTCCAAATTGTCTATTTACCTGATGCTCCACGTGAAGTGATTCTTAAAGAAATTGTTGATACCAATGTGTTAATCAGCCGTTCTGAAACAGATGTCGATGCCACTTTATTAAAAGCTGGAAAAGACCTTCGCATCGTTGCACGCGCTGCTGTCGGTTATGGTAATATAGACTGCGATTTAGCTACAGATTTAGGCATATTGGTGGTCAATACCCCTGGGAAAAATACGAATTCAGCAGCAGAACTGACATTTGGATTGTTGCTGGCTTTAATTAGAAAAATACCAACAGCGCATTTCAGTACAAGTCAAGGTGGTTGGAATAGACACCATTTTACTGGTTCTGAGCTAGGCGGAAAAACGATTGGTATTGTTGGCCTTGGAAATGTAGGACATCGAGTTGCTAAATTTGCATTAGGCTTTGACATGCGAGTTATCGGTTATGACCCTTATATTTCCGATGAAGTATTTCGCAGAAATGGTGCAGAAAGAAAAAATACTTTAGAAGAATTACTTGCTGAATGTGATGTATTATCTGTACATGTCCCGTTAAATAAAGAAACAAAAGGCATGATAACAGAAATTGAATTAAAGAAAATGCGCAAAGGTTCTATAGTTCTAAATGCTGCGCGCGGTGGTATCATTACAGAAAAAGGATTATTACAAGCGTTAAATGAGGGTTATATAGCAGGTGCAGGGATTGATACGTTTGACAATGAACCTAAGCCAATGAAAGAATTAGTTTCTCACCCCAATGTTATAGCTACTCCGCATATAGGTGCAAGTACTGAAGAAGCTCAGTTTCGTATAGGTGAAGCTATTGCTATTCAAGTATTAAAAGCATTACGTGGGGAAATTGTTGATTATCCTGTTAATTTACCACATATTACAATGCTCGGATCTGGGGATCTACGCGCCATTTCTGTATTAGCTGAAAAATCAGCACATGTTGCAGCACAAATCTTCGATTTTCACCCAGCTACTCTCCGTTTAACAGTTACGGCTGGTTTAAAAAATGAAGATCTTCAAATTCTTAAATTATCAGCATTAAAAGGATTTTTATCCCATGCGTCCGATGAATTTGTTTCATATGTTAATGCGGAACGCTTGCTGGCAAAACGTGGGATTAAAATAGAATTAGATTTAAAACACAATTCATTAAAAAATGAACTTCTGCTTGAAGTTTTTGGTAGTAGTGCAAACGAAAAAATTTCTGTAGGTTCCGTTTTATATGACGGCAAAATAGCGCGTCTCTGCTCTATCAACGATTTCTTGTTTGAAATCGAACCCGATGGTGATCTGATCATTATGCAAAATCACGATCGCCCTGGCGTGATAGGCGATGTCGGTTCCTACCTTGCTAAAAATAGTGTCAATATTGCTCAATTTGAACTTTCACGTAATAGGCGTGGTGGTATGGCAATGAGCTTGATTCGTGTCGATGGCGAACTGCAATCTGAAATAATTAACGGTTTAAGAAAGCTCCCAAATTTAATTTCTGCTCGTTTGGTAAGCGGCCTATAACAGTATAGAAGTCATTGAAAATCATATAACGCTATGATAAAAAGGGAAGTTGCCATATTTTGTCTCAAAAGGAGAAACCTTTGAACCCAAGTTATGAAATTATTGAACAATTATATAGACTTGACATAGATTCTGGGCTTGTGACCCAAGATCAACGTGCAGCACAAAAAGAACTTTCTGAATTAGCTAAAAAATCTCGTATCAGTGAAGAAATTATCACCAAGACACGAACAGATATGTCTTTTAATGAAGCAGAACTCCGTCGTTTATATAAAAAACTAGATGACCTTGAAGAACGCAAAGCTGAGCGCTCTGCTAAATTATTTGCGGCTAAAAATGATGATGACCACAGAAGCCTCAAACGGGAGCTCGATCATGTGGAACGCGAAATCCGCGAGACACAACGCAAAGCAGATGAAACTGAAAATCGAATAGAGTTATCCAAGTCATTATTTCAAAAAGCTGAAGCAGAACTTTCGGCTTCGACAAGCGCCTCTGAAGGCGAGCGCAAAAAAGCGCAAGAAGCGGAAACAAAATCGGCTGGTAGATTAAATGAAATTAATAAAGTCCGTGATACTTACCTTTCACGTCTCGATGATCGTATTGCGCAACATTACATTCGGGTGGCTAAAATCACTAGAAGTCCAAACGGTCCTATCTGTCGTGTCATAGAACGCGCCTGTGGCAATTGTCATATTGGGCTTTCGCCACAAATTTTAAATAATATTGCACGGGGAAAATCTGTCGAATTTTGTCCAAACTGTTCTCATGTTCTTTTACCAAGTTCACAGACTTAAATATTTTTTTATATATTTTTAACTAAAAGTCTTTATTATATAAATAAAGACTTTTTTTATTTCACATTTTCAAACAAAATTGTGCCTTTTGGATAATAATTTAAGCTATTTTCTATAGTGACAGGAATCATAAAAGTCAGAACAAAATAAGCAGATAAATTTTTAAGAGGAGGTGTCCAGTCTGCATTTTCTTTAGAATTTATAATAGTACGGTTTAAGACACCATCGGAATTAAAGTAAAATTTTGTGTTTTCTGCCACATATAAAGGAGCAGCTTTATTCTCAGCATTAATAGAAACAAAAACCAATCCTTCACCAGAAACAACCTGATTTACTGTTGACTTTAAATTAAGCGAAACTCTTAAGTTATTAGTACTATTAAATATTTTTTGACAATTTGCAGTTGGTACCTTAATTGAATAATATATTTTACTCTGACTAAATACAGATATATTAGGTGAAACTGATTTATACCAAGTATAATTTTTTAAATCGACAGGACAAGAATCAGTAGCTGCATTCAAATTATTATCAGGTAACCCACATGAAACCACACTTAAAGGAAAAATAAATAATAATAACTTATATTTAAAATAAATCTTCATAAAAGCAACACTCTCTCTTCATGTTCTTTAGCAAAATAAATATCGTACAAAGTTTCATATTACCTACATTTTAATTAAGAAACAATTTTATTCTTAATTAAAATCAATATTTATCTATAAAATCAACATTATTGTTTATAATTTAGATAAATATTGTAAATCATAAGAGAATTTTTATTGCCACTTAAAGTATTAAAAAAATGGATTTGTTCTCTAAAACAATTCATGTTAAGAAAAAATTGCTTTTTTTTGTAAGGAATTGTCTATGAAAGTAATAGTTTTTAGCGCCCATGATTATGAAAAATCATACTTTGAAGAATTAAACAGTAAGAATGGTCATGACATATTTTTTGTCTACAACCACTTAAATGAAGAATCTGCTATAATGGCTAAAGGTTTTGACTGTGTCTGTGCCTTTGTAAACGATAAATTAGATGCCAATGTTCTTCATATACTTAAAAATAATGAAATAAAATTAATAGCATTACGTAGTGCTGGTTTTAATCATATCGATCTCAATGCTGCTGCTGAATTACAACTCCCCGTTGTAAGAGTACCCGCTTACTCCCCACACGCCATAGCAGAACATGGTGTTGCCTTATTACTCACTTTAAATCGTAAAATTCACAAAGCTTACAACCGCTCAAGAGAATTTAATTTTTCTTTAGAAGGATTAGTCGGTTTTGACTTATATGATAAAACTGTAGGTATTGTTGGTACAGGTAAAATTGGTCTTGAAATGGCAAAAATTATGAATGGCTTTGGTTGTCATATTTTAGCGTATGATAAGTTTCCAAACACTTCTTTAGATTTTATGAAATTTGTTTCTTTAGAAGAAATTTATGAGAAATGTGATATAATTTCTCTTCATATTCCTTTAACAAAAGAAACTCATCATATGTTAAATGATAATGCATTTTCTAAAATGAAAAAAAATGCAATAATTATTAATACAAGTAGAGGTGCTATTGTTGATACTAAAGCTCTCATTGAAGCATTAAAATATTCTAAAATTAAAGGTGCTGGTTTGGATGTTTATGAAGAAGAAGAAAATTATTTCTTTTCAGACTTTTCAGCCAAAGGCATTGATGACGATAATTTAGCCAGACTTCTCTCTTTTCCAAATGTGATCATTACAGGTCATCAGGGCTTTTTAACCGATGAAGCAATTCATAATATTGTTGAAACTACTTTAAATAATATTTCAGAATTTGAAAAACACCTTCCATTATCAAACGAAGTAAAGATACAAAAAAAGTAATTTAATACATATCTTTACTTCTTTCATTTACTTAATTTTATATAATAAAATATTTTATAAACGTAAAAAAGAAGCACCTATTGCAAAAATTCATCCATTATGTGATTTCTTATTGAGCTTGTATTCGAAAGAATACAAAAATATCATCTTTCAAGGAGTAAATTTATGCTTTTGCAAGAAAAACGCCTCATTTTAGACTGGACAAAAGTTCATGATGTTTTTCCCATTGAAAAACATTTATCTAATGAAACAAATAATTTAATTAATGCAAAAAAAGCACTCATTTCTGGAAAAGGTAAAAGTCCTGAATTTACAGGATGGGTACAATACGTTAAAGAAGAATGCCCCAAAATCATACAAGAAATAAAAAAAACAGTTGATACAATTACCAATCACTCAGACGCTGTTGTGATCGTAGGAATTGGTGGAAGCCTTTTAGGAACTAAGGCTGTTTATGAAGCACTTACTCACACCTATGCAACCGTTCAACAAGAACAATTCCACAAAAAACCACTTCTTTTTTGGGCAGGCCATCATTTGGCTCTCGATGAATTATCAGAACTGCTCGATGCACTAGACTGTTATACACCAAGTATCATTGTGGTCTCTAAATCAGGCGGAACCACAGAGCCTGCCTTAGCATTTAGAGTATTAAAAAAATATCTTGATGACCGCTTCGGAACAACTGAAGCTAGCCATCGTATTTTCTCAATTACCGATCCACAAGATGGCACTTTATTAAAAATTTCCAAAGAAAATAATTACCCTCACTTTTCCATTCCTAAAACTGTGGGCGGTAGATATTCTGTGTTTACTCCAGTAGGTTTGTTACCTTTAGCAATAACTGGAATAAATATTGAAGAATTTGTTGCAGGTGCGCAACAAGCATTTGATGATTGTCTTTCAGACAAAAACCATTCTTTGGAAACCAATCCAGCACTTTGTTATGCAGGCATACGTAATGTCTTATATAAAAATAATTATAAAATAGAATCTCTTTGCACATGGACACCAAAAGCAAAAGGAATTGCTGAATGGTGGAAACAATTATTTGGCGAAAGCGACGGTAAAGAAAATACAGGTATTTTTCCAGCGAGTGCTAATTTTACCACAGATTTACATTCTTTAGGGCAATACTTCCAAGATGGTGAAAGACATCTTTTTGCAACTCATATTAAATTTCAAGATGAGTATTCATTGGCAAAAGGTTCTATTAAAAGAAAAATAAAAATTCCTGATCCACAGCTAAATGATGGTTTTGACTTTTTATTAGGGAAAGAACTTTCGTTTGTCCAAAATGAAGCGCAACAAGGAACATTTTTAGCGCACTCCGATGGAAAGGTTCCAACTCTTGTTTGGGAAATTCCTGAATTAAATGCATGGTGGCTAGGTTATTGGATGTATGTCAATATGCTTTCTTGTGGTATTGGTGGTTATGCGCGGGGAATAAATCCCTTTGACCAACCAGGAGTTGAAGACTATAAAAATAACATGTTTGCACTACTTGGAAAACCCAGTTATGCTGACAAAGCTAATCAAATAAAAAATAGATTAAATTCAGGTAGCCGTTTACGTTCCTTAGGTTTAACAACTAAGTAAACTAATTGAACTCAAGAGGAAAAAGAATGAATACAGGGAGCGTCATCGATAAAGAAAAAGAAATAGTAGTTATTGGTAACATTACTGTGCGTTTAGCAAAGGAGTTTGAAATAAAAGCCGATTGGCTTGGTAACGAACTTGCTGCACATCAATTACGTGCTTCTTGGCTACGTTTATCGGAAGACGATTTGCCTATGAACCCTAGGCTCGTCGGCAAACCAGGAGTTGGTAAAACAACTTTAGCA
>CAYSZE010000259.1:0-15155 GCA_964435255.1 uncultured Oligoflexia bacterium | reverse complement strand
CCAAACTCAAAAAATGCAAATTACAGACAACCGTTATATTTCTTTTTGTATTTATATCTTTTAAGTAATTCATAACAGAATAACTCGTAGTGGGATCAAGTGAAGCAACAGGCTCATCAGCTAGCAATAAATGTGGGTTTTGAACAAGCGTACGTGCAATAGCAACACGTTGTTTTTGCCCACCAGAAAGACCATCAGCACGCACTAACGCTTTATCAGCTATACCTACAATTTTAAGTGCCTCATAAGCATCGTGCACCCATTCTTCTGGCCATTTATTAAAAATTCCTCCTAAGAAGTTTTTATTAAATTCGCCTAATCTTCCCATTAAAACGTTATTTAAAACATTGCGGCGGTTGATCAAATTAAAATGTTGAAAAACCATTCCTATTTTTTTTCGCACATCGCGCAATTGACGCTCGTTAATATGAGTAATATCTTGCCCCTCAAAAAAAACAGTGCCAGCAGTAGGTTCGTGAATACGATTAATACACCTTAAAAGAGTCGATTTACCTGAACCAGATAAACCAATTACGGATAGAAAAGCTCCTTTAGGAACTTGAAAACTTATACCTTTTAGTGCTTTTGTTCCGTTTGGATAAATTTTTACAATATTATCTACTTGCAAAATAAGTTCATTATTTTGCTTCGGTTGTAAATTCACTCAGGAACCCCTTTTATTACGAATCTAGAAAATATTTAGTTTTGTAAAAGGATCTGGTAATGAGTCGCCAAAATCCAAATTATAACCATCACTATTTCCTAGTTGCACTCTATAATAAATGTCAAGGTATCCCAAGACTTTTGCTACGTATTTTTTTGTTTCTTGAAATGGAATATTTTCATAAAATTCATCAATTGTTAAAGAATTGTTTTGTCCTATCCAACGATTCACTGCTTCTGGACCACCATTGTAAGCTGCTGTGGCTAATAAATAATTACCATTAAATATTTTAAGTAACATTCGTAAATACCAAGCTGCATAGGCAATTGATTCAGAAGGATCTTTTAATAGACTAATATTAAAATTATCTTTACCTATATGCTTTGATATATTGCTGCCAGTATATGGCATAATTTGCATTAATCCGATAGCACCAACAGAACTTTCAGCAGTCGGAAAATACAAAGACTCTGCACGCATTATGGAAAGCAACCAAAGAGGATCAACATCAGCCAATTTAGCTGCATTCTGGATATCTTGCCAATATGCCAAAGGGTAATTTAATTTCCAAAAATTAGTTTTTTCCGTCCATATGTCATTATGACCATAATCATCTAATGTACTAGAAAAATTATTTCTTGCTAAATCAGATGACATTTTAAAATCTGTTGCCATATATGCTAAATTTGCTAACATTATAACTTGGTTTTTCTTTAATTTTTTTACATTTATTTTTTTAATATAAATCATTGCAATATCATCTAATTCATAAGAAATTAATTTTCTAATTTCCTCTAATTTTTTATCTTTAATTTTTTTCTTTATAAATGGATTTAGTTTTTTTGAATAATAATCTTTTGTAGATAAATTTTCAACTAATGGAGGATTTTTAAGATTCGAATCTCTAAATTTCCACCGCGAAAAAATAGGGTAAGGATATTCAGAAAATCTTTTTGCTAAAGAATTAAAAGACTTTTTTCCTTCTTCTTTCTGATTTCTTTCCATTTGAATGATTGATAACCAATATTGAAATCTGATATTAACCGATTCTTTTTTGCTTTGACTTAAAAAATTAACAGCAACATTTTCTGCATCTTCATATTTTTTAGCTAAATAATACTCCCAAAGCATAAACCAACTTTGTTCTTCAATAGAAGAAAAAATATAATTTTGTTTTGCAAACTGTGCGGCATCTAAATGTTTTCTAGCATAATGTAAAGAAACAGCATATTTCATTTTCGCAATTTCAGCAAACTTAGAATTTGGCATTTCAGTAAACAATTTAAAATAAACTTGCACAGCTTTATTAGGTTGGCTGAGTGCATTATAAACACGGCCACGCATGTCTAGCACACGATCTTTAATAGCTAAATCTGAATAGTTCCCATTTTCTGATAAATAGTTTAAAACCAAATCAGCTAAACCATACTCACGTGCAGATAGTAGCAGGTCAACATTGCCAAGAATTTTATCTTTTTCTTGCGATGATAATTGTTCAAAAGATTTAGCTGGAACAGGATTGAACGGATTAATACCAACTAAAGCTAAAATATAATTACGAGAATCAGGTTGTTTACCAATCCTTTTATATACTTCTTTTGATAAATATTGTAAGTTTTCTTCTCTAAAATACAAACTTCCTACACTTCCTCCTGAACACTCTACTTTTGATAATATATCCATTGCATCTCGTCCCGATTTTTCCAAAGGATAAAAAAGTAGCGGCTTCTTTAAAAAAACTAATGCTTGATTAAATTGATTAAAAAACATAGCAGCCTGCGATAACTTAACCAATACTTCATTCATTTTTTCCCAATTAGTATACTGTTCGACTACATTGCCATAAGATTTAAAATAATCTAGTGCTTCTGCTTTTAAGCCCAAATCGAGCAAACTATCTAAATACAATGGCGCTATTAATTGAAAAACAACAGATTTATTTTGTTTAGCTAAAGGTTTTAACAGTAAGATAGCACCTGAATAATCTTTTTTTAAATACAAATAATTAGCATAATATATTTTATATAATTGTGCTTGCAGTTCATTCATTTTTGCTTTAACAGATTTCAAATTTTTCAGTGCAAATTCTGAATATTCGTCTTGCAAACTTTCATTTGCATAATTAAAAAGACCAAGTAAAAGATAAGTTTTTTCTTCAACTTTTTTTTCTTTTACAATTTGTTTTTTTATGTCTTCTAATCGTTTTATTTCAAGTTGCTTTTTATTTTTTAAGAAATCTTGATAGAAAGTAATATACTTTTTACCCATAACTTCAGAATTTGAGTTTTCCAGCGCATACGTTTTAGGTATACTACAAATGCAGCCTATTAAGGCAATTGTAAAAGGGTACAGTATGTTTAAACAATTAAAATGGCTTCTCCACCCCATATCTATCCTTATCATAGCCCAAATATGCTGGGGCTTGTTAATGTTTGTCTGGATAAGATGGTACATCTTAAGAAGCCAAGAAATAAATACTTTCATAGAAAAGTTTCCTGTTGCTGCAACAAATTCAGGCCAATGGGTGATTTTATCCCAAGGTTGTATCTTAATGGGTTTTATTCTCATAGCACTATACATGATCTTTGTCAGTCAACGACGTCTATCACGTATCACAAAAATGCAAGATGCCATTTTAAGCAATGTTACGCATGAACTCAAAACTCCATTAGCCAGTATAAGACTTTATGCAGAAACAATGCTACTCCGTAATGTGACAGAAGAGGAAAGAAAAAAATTTTTAAGCCGCACTCTTAAAGAGACCGAGAGATTGCAAAAGCTCATTGATACAGTTCTTATTTCCGCCAGGTTAGAATCTGACAAAAGTTCTTTAATTCATAGCAGAGTAAATTTATGTGAACTGTTAAACGCTTGTTTTAATCGAGTAAAAGACCGTTTTGCTGATTCCCGCAATTTTGAATTTCAAAATTTACCGACAAATGTTGATAACGCTATTTTTGTTTGCGGTAACCCTTATCATTTATCAATGTTATTCGATAATTTACTAGATAACGCTGTTAAATATACAGAAAAAGGTGGGTTAATTCAGGCAGGAGTCTTACTTAAAAAAGAATTTATTCAAATTTTTATTAAGGACAATGGCGTTGGAATAGAAAAAAGTCATTTAAAAAAGATTTTCAAAAAGTTTTATCGTATCGAAAGGAATTTGAAAATAAAAATTCAAGGTTCTGGACTTGGACTTTTTGTTTGTTTATCAATTGTGAAAGAACATCATGGTAAAATATTTGCCTTAAGTGATGGATTAAATAAAGGAAGTACATTTTATGTCGAACTCCAAAGACTTTCTTCTCATAGTTGAAGATGAAGAATCAATTGGTGAAGGATTACAATTTAATTTTGAAGCGGAAGGCTTTGAAGTAAATGTTGTTGCAAATGGCTATGAAGCTCTTGAATTTATAAAAATTAATTTTGAAAAAATTTCAACTATCGTTTTAGATCTAATGCTTCCGCAACTCGACGGCTATGAAATATTAAAGCGAACAAGAGTATTAGCAGAAAGAATTCCTATATTAGTATTGAGTGCTAAAAGTCTAGAAAATGATCGCATAAAAGCATTTGAACTTGGCGCTGACGATTACGTAACAAAACCATTTAATTTATCAGAAATTATCTTAAGAGTAAAAAGACTTGTTCAAAGAAAAAAATGGTACAAAACAGAATTAACACAAACTCCAAAACAATTTGGTAAAACAATTTTTGATATGGAAAGATTAACAATTACTAGAGAAGATGGAATCATTCATAGAATATCGCCTACAGAAGGAATGCTCGTCCAAGTATTTTTAGAAAATAAAAATAAAATATTAACCCGTAATGATCTTTTACATAAAGTATGGCAGTACGATGCCGTAATAGAAACAAGAACTGTTGATGTTTTTGTTGGTAAACTTAGAAAATATATTGAAAAAAACCCAGCAAAACCAGATTTTATCATTTCAGTCCGTGGTGTTGGTTATACCTACATTCCAGAAAAAGAGACCTAAAGCAAACTTGCTCCCATATAAAATTCATGTCATAATTTTTCATACAATGTTTTTACATTGAACAAAAATTACGTTTTTTGTTAAACCTAAACTCTTTTGCTCTCTCGCCTCAATGGCTGTGTTGTGTGGTTATCCACTGTGAGACAAAACTTTATGGAGTGGGTCAAAAATGACTAAATCTTCTAATTCTAACGTACAACAAAAGTGTGTACGTTCTTTTCGCTCATGCTTACAAAAAGGTGAATGTATTTTACTGGGAGGGTCTACAGGGACTCTGCTTTATGAAAAAGGCATATTTATAAATAAATCCTTTGAAGAAGTAAATTTATCACAACCTGAACTTGTCTATCAAATACATTCCGATTTTATTAATGCTGGCGCTCAAATTATTAGTACAAATACTTGGGGCGCTAATTTATATAAATTAAAAGCATTTGGTCTAGAAAAGAAAGTTGAAGAAATAAATAAAAAAGGCGCTGAAATTGCAAGACGTGCTGCGGAATCTAATTGCTGGGTAGCAGGAAGTATGGGTCCGTTAGGAGTGCGTATTGAACCTTGGGGGCCTACTTCTCTTGATGAAGCAAAAAATACCTTTAAAGAACAAGCACAAGCTTTATTAAAAGGAAATATTGACTTATTTATATTAGAAGGATTCCCTGATTTATCTGAAATACATCAAGCAATACTTGCTATAAAAGAATTAGGGGATCACCCTATTATTGCGATGATGAGTGTCAATGAAGAAGGTAACAGTTTATTCGGTACAGAACCAACTTGGTTTATTCAAAAATTAGATGAATGGGGAGCAGATGTCGTTGGTATTGATGGGGGAAATGGTCCCGCCCCCATGCTTGAAATTCTAAAAAAATTAAAAAAATCGACCAATAAACCTATTATTCTTTATCCTAATGCGGGTCAACCAAGAATGGTTGATGGGCGTTTGATTTATATGGCAAGCCCAGAATATATGGGAGAATTTGCGCGCCAGGCTTTACTACGTGGCGCCAGATTATTAGGAGGCAGCAGTGGCACATCACCTGCCCATACAAAAATTATGTCTGGAGCCATTCGTCAAGCCAAAGCTTTTGATTTAACGGAACAGACTAGAGTTATAGAGACAAAAGAAGAAAATAAAATTCATGTGCATATTACTAATGTCCCAAGAGTTTTACAAAGTAACTGGGCACAAAAAATTTCAGATGGGAAATTTGTTGTTAGCATTGAATTATTACCACCTAAAGGATTAGAAATAGAAGCTATTTTAGCCCGTTCAAAAGTGTGTAAGGAACATCACATCGATGCCATTAATATTCCTGATGGCCCCAGAGCATCTGCTCGAATGAGTTCACTTGCGACAGCTTGTCTGATTGAAAGAGAAGTCGGAATAGAAACCGTCTTACATTATGCCTGTCGTGATAGAAATTTATTAGGCATTCAAAGTGATTTATTAGGTGCTTGTGGCCTTGGTATTAAAAACATTTTATGCATTACTGGTGATCCTCCCAAAATGGGACCTTACCCTAATGCCACTGCTGTTTTCGATATTGACGCCATTGGTCTTGTAAATATGGTAACAAGATTAAATTCTGGTCTTGATTTAGGTGGATCTAGTATTGGCAGACCAACTTCAATGAGTGTCGGAGTGGGGGCAAATCCTGTTGCTTCTGATATCGAAAAAGAAAAATCCAGATTTAAATATAAGGTAGAAGCAGGTGCTGAATGGGCAATTACACAACCTGTTTTTGATTCCGAATCGTTATTTAAGTTTCTAGATTTTTCATCAAAGTTTAAAATACCCATTATAGCAGGAATATGGCCTTTAAAAAGCATAAGAAATGCTGAATTTATGGCAAATGAAGTGCCTGGAGTTTACGTACCACCAATCATTTTAGAACGTATGCGTAAATGTAAAACGGCAGAAGAACAAATGAATGAAGGTATTTTAATTGCTAAGGAACTTATAGAAGAAATAAAATCATCTGTACAAGGACTTCAAATAAGCGCTCCTTTAGGAAATGTTGAATTCGCATTACGGTTACTCTAATTTTTAAAATATTTAGGAACTATTATGACAAAACCAATCATTCATTTTGTATTGGAAGATATGGATGTTGAAGCACCTGTTGGCACTTCTTTTCAAGAAATTGTAGATTCCTGTGGTGCTGATGTTACTTTTGGATGTAGAACAGGAACCTGCGGTACTTGTCGAATAAAAATTGAAAATGGAATAGAAAATATCTCACCTATGGAAAGAGAAGAAAAAGATATACTTCAATTAATCGAAGCAAAAAATTTTGAAAGTGTAAGTTGACAAATTAAAATAAATGGAGATTGTTCCATTAATTATATAGAGTTATAAAATGAAAAAAACAATTTCTAACTTAATGCAGGAAAAAGTTTTGGTCCTTGACGGTGCCATGGGTACACAAATTTTTAATTTTAATCCCACAATAGAAGATTATGGTGGTCTTGAATATGATGGCTGTGTTGAGTTATTAAATGAAAGAAGAGCAAAATGGATACAAGAAATTCATCATAATTATTTTAATGCAGGCTGTGATGCTGTTGAAACGAATACATTTGGTTGCAATGAAATTGTTTTAAGTGAATTTAATATTGCTCATAGAACTGAAGAGTTAAATATTATTGCTGCTAAATTAGCACGGGAAGTTGCTGATAGTTATAATACACAAAAATATGTCATAGGAAGTGTTGGCCCAGGAACAAAACTCATTTCATTATTGCAAATTGATTATCAGACATTGTATCAAAGTTATAAAAAACAAATGTTAGGTTTAATTAAAGGTGGTGTTGACTCGATATTAATTGAAACTTCACAAGATATTAATCAAGTTAAAATTGCTGTCCGCGCAGCGAAAACAGTCATGCGTGAATTAAATAAACAAATACCCATTTGGGCACAAGTAACTATTGAAACCTCTGGTACCATGCTGGTGGGAAGCGATATCCAGACCGCTCTAACAGCAATAGAGTGTTTAGGAATCGATGTTTTAGGTATGAATTGTGCAACAGGGCCTGACGAAATGCGCCAGCATATAGCTTATTTAGCTGAAGCATCTCCCTTTGCAGTGAGTGTTCTGCCAAATGCAGGATTGCCACAAAATGTGGGAGGAAAAACGGTTTATCCGTTAGGCCCTAAAGAGTTTGCGCAAAAAGTTTTTCAAATGGCTCATGACTTCTCTTTGAATATAATAGGTGGTTGTTGCGGCACCACTCCACAACATATGAAAGAACTTGCGAGTTTTGCCACCCAATTGAATCCAGGAATAAGAAAAGGAAAATATGACAAGAGTGTAAGCAGTTTATATAGCAGTGTTCCTTTAAATTTAGAGCCTAAACCTTTATATGTAGGTGAAAGAACAAACGCAAATGGTTCTAAAAAATTTAAAGATTTATTAGCAATAAATGATTTTGAAGGTTTGGTTCAAATAGCAAAAAGTCAATTAAAAGAAGGTGCTCATATTCTTGATGTCTGTGTTGCTTATGTTTCAAGAAATGAAACTGAAGACATGGAAAATTTATTAAAAAAACTAGTAACTCAAGTAAACATCCCTATTATGATTGACTCAACAGAAATTCCAGTCATTGAAAAAGCATTACAAATAGCACCTGGCAAATGTATTGTAAATTCGATTAATTTTGAGGATGGTGAAGAAAAAGCAAGAACTATTCTTAATTTATGCAAAGAATATGGTGCCTCGGTTATTGCGTTAACAATTGATGAAGAAGGTATGGCAAAAACCTGCGAAAAAAAACTAGCTATCGCAAAACGTATTTATCAACTTGTAGTTCATGAGTTTAAAATTCACCCAGAAGATCTTATTTTTGATCCTCTCACTTTTACCTTGGGGAGTGGCGATGAAGAATTTAGAAAATCTGCTATTGCCACATTAGACAGTATTAAACTTATTAAAGAAACATTTCCTGGTGTCAAAACTATTCTTGGTCTATCTAATGTCAGTTTTGGCCTCACTCCTTATACAAGACAACTTTTAAATTCACTCATGCTGTATCATGCAGTAAAAAATGGTTTAGATTTAGCAATTCTCAATGCCTCAAAAATTTTACCTGTCGCTAAAATTGAAGCCGATATTAAAATAATTTTTGAAGATCTTATTTTTGATAGGCGGGGTGAAAACTACGATCCTCTTAAAACAATATTACAAAAATTTTCGAATTTAAAAAAAGAAAATACTGCTGAACAAACAAAACGAAATACTTTATCTATAGAAGAAAAATTAAAATTAGATATCATTGATGGTGAGAAACAACTTATCATAGAAGATTGCAATGAAGCTCTAAAACATTACCCTCCACTTACAATCATTAATGAAATTTTACTTGCTGGCATGAAAATTGTGGGCGAACGATTTGGTGCTGGAGAAATGCAATTGCCATTTGTTCTTGAAAGCGCTGAAGCAATGAAAGCTGCTGTTAAGATTTTAGAACCTTACATGGAAAAAAAGTCTGGCTACAGTAAAGGAAAAATGATCATAGCGACAGTCAAAGGTGATGTGCATGATATAGGAAAAAATTTAGTCGACGTTATTTTATCTAATAATGGTTTTGAAATTTTAAATTTAGGAATAAAACAGCCCATTGAAGCTATCTTAGAAAAGTATAAAAATTCTGGAGCGCATGCCATTGGTATGAGTGGATTGTTAGTAAAATCTACCGCTATTATGAAAGAAAATTTAGAATACATGACTCACCATGGATATTCTACTCCTGTTATTTTAGGTGGCGCTGCTTTAACTAGAGAATTTGTCGAGAAAGATTGCCAAGCTGTTTACAACGGCCATGTTTTTTATGCTTTTGATGCCTTTGAAAGTTTAAAAATTATGGAAAAACTAGCCGCATTGAATGGAAATATAACCAAAGAACAAGCAGATGAAATAAGAAAGTATGCTCGCAATCAAGACAAAAACACAATGTCCGAACCAGAAGAACAAAAAATAAAAATAATCCGCAAAGGCCAACCTGTTATTCAACTTGATGAAAACGGTCAAAGCCTTTGGGTACGAAAAAATGAAACGATCCCTAAACCTCCTTTTTGGGGAACAGAAATTTTAGAAGAAGATTTAGAAAATATTTTTCAATTTCTTGATGAATTTGCTTTAATTCGCAGCCGTTGGGGATTTACCCAAGGAAGTAAAAGCGAGTCTGAATTTAATACACAATTAACTACAAAAGCTTATCCGTTATATGAAAAATTAAAGAAAAAAGTTATTCAAGAAAAATTATTACAACCCAAAGCTATTTATGGTTACTTTCCTGTTTGTTCTGATCAAAATAAATTATATATTTATAATCCTAATGTAAAAAATATTAATCCTAAAGATAAACATTTTATAATTGCAGAATTTGATTTCCCAAGACAAACTTCAGGAAAATTATTGTGTGTTTCTGATTTTTTTAGAAATATTAAGACGGAACAATTTGATACTTTAGGTGTGCAAATTGTTACTTTAGGCGAAGAATTTTCACATTATACAAAAAATTTATATGAAAATGGAAATGTAACTGATTATTACTATATGCATGGTATTGGAACAGAATTAACTGAAGCTTTTGCGGAACTTTTGCATAAAAAAATTAGGCTTGAATTAGGAATTGCAAGTAAAGATGCTAAAAATATGCGCCAATTATTTAGTCAGGGCTATCAAGGATCACGATTTTCATTTGGTTATCCTGCTTGTCCAAATATGGAAGGAAACGCAACTTTATTGAATTTATTAGAAGCAAAACGTATAAATATAAATATTTCTGAAGCTTTTCAAATGCATCCAGAACTTACAACAAGCGCCTTAATAAGCTGGCATCCACAAGCTAGATATTTTTCTACTTAAAAATAAAAAAATTTAGATAATCTTTAAAGTTAATTTAAAACTATTAACAATTTGTTTCACTTCTTAGATTTATTTTGTATTTATTATCTAATAATTAAAAGCTATAAAATTAATTTTATTATATTAAAAGTATGTAAATTTAATTAAAAATTAATATTTGAATTCCGCTATCAAAAATTTAAGATTATTTAGTCTAAAAACCACTAAAAAGAAAGGGATTTAGTAACACTGTTTATTCTATTTTATTAGAATTTACAAACAATTTAAATAGTAAGATTATAGATAAATTCAAATTAATTTTTTACTTTTATTGACAGTTCTTTAAAATTCGGCTAATAAGTCAATAGCTAAAAAAAATTATATATCCTTTTTTCTTTCTCATCGGAGATTTTATGATTTTAAAAAAAACTCCAAAATTAGCTGGACTCCTTTTTTCTTCTCTGCTTCCTCTTCTATCTCTTAATCATACTGCTTTTGCAGCTGATGTCCCTGCGGGAGTAAAACTTGCGAAAAAACAAATTTTTAATGTGGGTATAGGAGCAGAAGTTCCTTCTTTAGATCCACAAAAAGCACAAGACAATGTCAGTGGAAGAGTTATATTTGATTTATTTGAAGGACTTTTAGCAGATAACGAAAAAGGTGAAATAAGTGCTGCTATTGCTTCGAAATGGGAAATAAGTAAGGACGGTTTGCTTTACACCTTCCACATTAGACCTAATGCAAAATTCTCCGATGGTTCCCCTATCACCTCTGATGATGTGTTATTTTCAATGCGCAGATTAGTAGATCCTAAAATAGCATCTGCTTATGCTGAACTGATTAATATGGTTAAAAATGCTGCTGAAATTGCCACAGGTCAAAAAAAACCTGATGAACTTGGTGTTAAAGCATTAGACAAAAATACTGTGCAATTTACTCTAATAAAACCTTGCCCCTATTTCTTAAAAATCATTGCCTTTCAAAATTTATCTATCGTACAAAAAGCAAATGTAGAAAAGTTTGGTGATCAATTTAGCCAACCAGGAAATCTTGTTGCAAGTGGCGCTTATAAACTTAAATATTGGAAAATTGGTGATAAAATTACTACAGAACGCAATCCACAATATTGGAACAATTCCAAAACAGTGATCGATTCTGTTAATTACTACCCTATCAGTGATGTCAATACTGAATTACAAATGTTTCAAACGGGACAATTAGATTTCACCTATGATATTCCGTCGGATAAATTTCAAGATCTGAAAAAAACTCTTGGCAACCAGTTAAAAGCTAAACCATTTCTATCTACATATTATATTGCACTTAATACACAAACAGAACCTTTAAAAAACAATGTTAAGCTAAGACAAGCCTTATCTATGGCTATAGATAGAAAAATACTAACAGAAAAGGTAACTGGACGGGGAGAAATGCCAGCAAATGACATTGTGCCTTTTGGAATGCCTGGTTACAAACAACAATCCTATTCTTGGGATAAGTTACCACCAGCACAACGCATTGCTGAAGCACAAAAACTTTATAAAGAAGCAGGTTACTCTAGAGAAAAACCTTTAAATTTGTCGTTTACTTATAATACGAACACTTTACATAAAAAAGTAGCAATAGCCTTAGCTTCTATGTGGGAACAGAATTTAGGAGTGAAAATAAGCCTGATAAATCAAGAATGGAAGGTTTTCTTAACCGAAAGAAATCAAGGAAGATTTGTGTTAGCAAGAGATGGTTGGGTTGCAGATTATAGCGATCCAAGCACATTTTTAGATTTATTTATTTCACACAATCCACAAAACAACCCAAAATATAAAAATCCGAAATATGATGAACTCATTCAAAAAGCATCGCTAGAAACCAATCAAAATAAGAGATCAGAATTACTGCAACAAGCCTCAGCAGTCATGTTAAATGATTACCCAATTATTTCACTTTATACTTATGTTACAACACATCTTGTCAAAAATCATGTTGGCGGTTATACTGGTGAAAACCCGTTAGATCATCAGTTTACTAAGAACTTTTATATTGTTGATAGTTTAACTTCAGCTATACGTTAATAATAAAAAAGATCTTTATAATTAATTATTTTTGTAAATAGGTCTTTTAAGGTAATAAAATTTAAATAATAGAAATATTTAGAGGCATAGTAAATATGATTTCATATACTATAAGAAGATTTTTAGGTGCTTGGCCCACATTAATTATACTTATTACCTTATCATTTTTCTTGATGCGCCTTGCACCTGGTGGGCCTTTTTCAGGAGAAAAAGTTTTAAGTCCAGCAGTGCAAGCAAACTTAGATGCAAAATATCATTTGAGTGATCCCATAATAATTCAATATTTTGATTATTTATTGTCGCTAGCCAAAGGTGACTTTGGCCCCTCTTTTAAATACCCTGATTGGACAGTAAATCAGCTCATTTATCAAGGATTTCCTGTTTCGTTGTGGTTAGGCAGTTGGGCAATGCTTATTGCAGTCATTATAGGAACATTAGTGGGATCATTTGCTGCTTTAAAACAAAATACCTGGTTAGATTATCTTGCGACAGGCATGTCAATGACTGGGATTTCTATTCCGAGTTTCGTAACAGCTCCTATGTTTACTTTATTATTTGCAGTCATTTTAAAATGGTTTCCTGCTGGAGGTTGGAATGATGGTGCTTTTATGAATTTGGTTTTGCCCGTGACCGCATTATCTTTACCTCAAATTGCAATTATCAGCCGCATTATGCGCGGCAGTATGATTGAAGTGTTAAGAAGTAATTATATTCGAACAGCAAAAGCAAAAGGTATACCGACACGAATAGTTTTGTTTAGGCATGCTTTAAGACCCGCTTTGTTACCTGTTATTTCTTATTTAGGACCAGCAACTGCTGGTATTATAACAGGTTCTGTTGTGATTGAACAAATTTTTAGTTTACCTGGTTTAGGAAGTTACCTTGTTAAAGGTGCTTTAAATAGAGATTATACTTTAGTTTTAGGATCAGTAATTTTAGTAGGAGCTCTTATTATTGCATTTAATTTTATAGTTGACATTTTATATGCTGTAATAGATCCAAAAATAAAATACTAAAGAGGCTTAACTTTATGACTTCAATACCGAATGTAACAAATATGACTAAAAAAGCATTAATACTACAACATATCTCACAAAAAAAAGAAATTAAAGGTAGAAGTCTTTGGAAAGATGCCTTCCGCAGATTAGCTCGAAATAAAGCGGCAGTAGCAAGTATTTGTATTTTATTTATTATTACAGTACTGGTTATATTTTCTCCTTACTTTTCTTTTTATGAAATGCAAGATACTGATTGGAATTCAATTGGCTTAGCCCCTGATCTGGCTTCAAAACATTACTTTGGTACAGATGATTTAGGTCGTGATGTTTTTGCGCGAACACTTTATGGTGGCAGAATGTCATTATTAATAGGAATAATTTCAAGTATAGTAAGTGTTGTTATTGGCATTGCATATGGCGCAACAGCGGGATTTTTTGGCGGCAAAGTTGATGGATTTATGATGCGTGTCGTCGATATTATTTACTCACTTCCTTTTATGTTTTTCGTTATCTTATTAATGACTTTTTTTGGCAGAAACATATTTTTAATATTTATTGCAATTGGTGCTGTAAATTGGCTTGATATGGCTCGAATAGTTAGAGGACAAACCTTATCACTAAAAGGTAAAGAGTTTATCGAAGCTGCACATGCTAGCGGTGTCAGTTCGCCAGTTATTATAATGCGCCATATTGTCCCAAATGTTTTAGGCATAGTTGTTGTGTATGTCACTCTTACAATCCCACAAGTCATACTTACGGAATCGTTTTTAAGTTTTCTTGGCTTAGGTGTGCAAGAACCTGCAACAAGCTGGGGAGTTTTAATTAATGACGGTGCGCAAAATGTAACAGTAGCTTGGTGGAGACTTGTATTTCCAGCTTCATTTTTAGTTGTTACGTTATTTTGTTTTAACTTTATTGGCGATGGGCTCAGAGACGCTCTGGATCCAAAAGACCGTTAAAAAGGATGGTGAGCTTCCATGGCTTTATTAAATGTAAACGATTTAAATGTCTCTTTTTCCACTCCTGACGGTATTATAAAAGCAGTTAATGGAATTAGTTTTGCATTAAATTCAGGTGAAGCTTTAGGTATAGTTGGTGAATCTGGATCAGGCAAAAGCCAACTAGTTCTTGGAATCATGGGGCTGCTTGCGCAAAATGGCAAAACAACAGGCAGTGTTAAATTTAATCAAAATGAATTAATTGGTTTAAATCAGAAACAATTAAATAAAATTCGCGGCGATAAAATTTCGATGATTTTTCAAGATCCAATGACATCATTAAATCCTTATCTTAAAATTTCAAAGCAAATGACAGAAGTTTTAATGTTCCATAAAAATATGAGTCAGCAAGAAGCAAAAAATGAATCTATTAAAATGCTCGATCTTGTTAAAATACCCGATGCTAAAAACCGCATAGATATGTATCAGCATGAGTTTTCAGGTGGCATGCGCCAAAGAGTCATGATCGCTATGAGTCTCTTATGTAAACCTGATTTATTAATTGCAGATGAACCAACAACCGCACTTGATGTGACTGTGCAAGCACAAATTGTGGCTTTATTAAGAGATCTT
>CAYSZE010000258.1:0-4919 GCA_964435255.1 uncultured Oligoflexia bacterium | reverse complement strand
CTGTAGATTATGGGGCAATTCAAGCTTTAAAAAATATACAAATAGATGTGTTTGCTGGTGAGATTGTCTCGCTTGTTGGCAGCAATGGAGCGGGAAAAACTACATTTTTACGCACAATTTCTGGATTAATTAAAGCAAAATCAGGAAAAATTAAATTTATCGATAACTATATTCAGACTCTTGCTACGCATGAAATTGTTACTTTAGGAATTAGCCAATCACCAGAAGGCCGCATGGTATTTCCAGATATGACAGTAAAAGAAAATTTACTCATGGGATGTTTTGCTTTTTCTCTCCCCAAAGATGAAATTCAAGCAAATATAGATCGTATGCTAAATTGGTTTCCGAGATTAGGTGAAAGAATAAATCAAAAAGCAATTTTATTATCTGGTGGCGAACAACAAATGCTTGCTATTGCCCGTGCCCTCATGGCAAAACCCAAACTGCTATTACTGGACGAACCAAGCCTTGGGATCGCGCCATTAGTGGTTCAACAAATTTTTAAAATTATCGTTGAACTCAATCGTGAGGGGATGACCATATTACTGGCTGAGCAGAATGCGCGTTTGGCATTAAAAATTTCACACCGCGCCTATGTTTTAGAACTTGGGACAATTATTAAACATGGTGAAGCAAGTTCTCTCCTAAATGATAAGGATGTTCAACGGGCATATCTTGGAGGATAATCTCTGTGCCCTTTGTTTTTACCCGCCGTCACGAATTACTGCACTATATAAATGAACAAAAAGAAAAACAACAGAGTATTGGTTTTGTCCCCACTATGGGCGCATTACACGCTGGACATGCGCAGCTTATCAGGCAGTCTTGTGAACTAAATAATAGCACAATAGTGTCAATTTTTGTGAACCCCAAACAATTTGGTCCTAATGAAGATTTCGCAAATTATCCCAGAACTTTTCAAAACGATCTCGATTTGATCACTGAGATAGGAGCCCAAGCCGTTTTTGCACCCTCTGTAGAGGAAATGTATCCGCAACGTTTTTCCACCCAAGTGAGTGTTAGTGGTATTAGCGAAGTGCTTTGTGGTGCCTTTCGCCCTGGGCATTTTAATGGTGTAACAAACATTGTTTTATTGTTAATGAATTTAATGCAAGCAGATACTATGTACTTGGGACAAAAAGATTTTCAGCAAGTGCAAGTTATAAAAAAAATGGTCACTGATCTTGCGCATCCTACTAAAATTGTAATGGTTCCTACTGTTCGAGAAGCAGATGGCTTAGCAATGAGCAGTAGAAATCGTTATTTAACAGATACAGCAAGAAAAAAAGCCGCAATCATTCCTAGAGCTCTTGCGCTTGTTGCCAAAGAATATTTAGCAGGTGAAACCGCAGTCTCTTCATTGCTGCACTTATGTTTACAAGAACTGAAGAAATTTGATCTAGAACCACAGTACTTAGAATTTAGAAAAGTTTCCGATTTAACTCAAAAATGTCAAAACCGCCTTGAAGAAGAAACCGTTCTCGCAATTGCACAATTTATTGAAAGTAATGATACAAAAGTCCGCTTGATTGATAATATTATTTTAGATAACAATTCTACAAATAAGCTTTCTCTTGAAGAATTTATTTCTAGAGCTTTAAGCTGAATTTGTGGAGATGCATTTATGTATAAAAATTTAGGTATTCATTTTAGTAATTGGCTTTGGTTATATTCTCCACTTTCTATATTTATTCGAATAAAAGTTTATCCAAAATCACTCACTAAAGAATCTTTTTTTGATATTCACACTGGCAAATCAATTGTCTATGTTTTACCAAGAATGTCTGTTCTTGATTCCATAGTTTTAAATAAAGCTTTAAAAGGTTTTGGCCAGAAAAAAATTACAACGGAAGCCAAACCTAAACGTTTTCGCCATAGTGCTTTAATGGCGATAAAATCTGGCTCGCTTTTATTTTCAAATTTCCATAAAGATCATTTTTTATCAGACTTCATTAAATTAATAAAGAACGACCCGCGTGCCAAAAATGATAAACTTATTTTTGTCCCTGTCAGCATTTTTTGGAGCCGTGCGCCTGAACGCAACGAAAAAGGTTTTATTTTAAGATCATTATTTCCTGATGATGGTACAGGTAATGCTTTACAAAAATTGTTTATGCTTTTATTACACCGAGGTGAAGTTAATGTTTCCTTTGGAAAATATTTTTCATCACCTTCTTTAGAAAATGTAACAAAAAGTGAGCAAGAAAATTCTGTTTCAATTGATATTGAAAATGATCAAGCAAGAAAAATGCGCAGATTATTTAATATTGAATTTGCTAAAGAAAGAACTGCTGCATTCGGACCGACACTCTATGACAATGAGAAAATATGCCAATGGATACTTTCAACTCCTTCTACAAAAAAATTTATAACGAATTCTGACAATCCAATAAAAACAGAAGAGCAAATAGTAAAATATATACGAGAAATTGGTGCTAATTATAATTATGTTACCATACGTGCGTTAGAAAAAATGTTTGATTTTGTGTGGAATAAAATTTTTGAGGGTGTTCGAGTTAGAAACTTTGAACATATAGAAAGGATAGCCAAAGACGGACAAATTCTTTGGATGCCAAGTCACCGTAGTCATTTTGATTATTTACTTTTATCTTATGTTTTATTTAAGAAAGGTTTTGTAGTTCCTCACATTGCCGCAGGAATAAATTTAAATTTCTGGCCAATTGGTTCTATACTCCGTAAAGGAGGAGCCTTTTTTATTCGCAGAAGTTTTTCAGGTAATAAAATTTATGCCCATACTTTTTCTGAATATGTTAATTTTTTATTGCAAAATAGTTTTCCTGTCGAATTTTTTCAAGAAGGTGGGCGCAGTCGAATTGGTAAATTACTACCGCCGAAAATAGGTATGTTAAATATCTGTATCCAAAGTGTCATTCAAAGAAAATCAGAAAATACTTATATTGTTCCTGTTTACTTTGGTTATGATAAAGTAATGGAAGATGACTCATATGCCAAAGAATTAAAAGGTGCTAAAAAACAAAAAGAAAATGCATTTCAATTTTTAAACGGTATTCGTAAAGTCTTTAGTAATTATGGAAGTGTCGATGTTTCCTTTGGCGATCCTATTAAAATTGGAAATATTTGGAATGAATATTTTGAAAATATCAAAAAAGAAATGCCTAATTTTGTTGCGAAAAATGAAATTCTACCAAGCACTTTAAGTCATTTGCCAGATAATACCGACACCAGAGATCCTCAAATTCAAGGACTTATAAAATATATCGCAACTCATGTTAACCAAAAAATAAATAGTGCAGCAACTGCTTCAGGAACAGCAATATTAGCTTCTTGTTTACTTGGAAATGCAAGTAATAAAATAACCTTTGAAGATTTACAATTCCAAAGTGTGCTATTAAATTTTTTAATTAATGAATTAGGGAAAAAATTATCTTGGAAACTATCTACTAGCATTGATGCTGAAAATACTTTTGAGTATATTTTATTTTACTTAAATCAGTTCAAACAAAATCATTCCTCCATTGAAATTACGCAATCGCACACTAATTTAACTTCTATTCACAATTTTAGTGAACAAATTTTTTCTATGGGTGAACGTTGGAAACTTGTTTATAAAGAAATAGATACTGATGAAAATATTATTTTCCTCAAAAATGAAGAAAAAGAAATGAATTTATGGTGGTACCGTGGTACCATTTTCCATATTTTGGCTCCATTTGGTATTATTGCGCAAGCAATCCTCAACGAGAATAAAACAGACTATTCTTTTAAACATTTTGAATATGTTATTTCAACAATTCGAAAAATTTGGCAAGACGAATTATTTTGGGACAATACAACTTCAAATGAAGCCATAACAAATGCTTGTCTGAACATTTTTGAGCAATTAGGCTTTATTATAACTAATTTAAATACAGAAACCTTTAGTCTTGAAAAAAATAATCCTAAAATAGATCAAACTTTTGAATTTCTTGCAAAAACTATTCAACCAGAAATTGAACTGTATGGCATTATAATTGCGACTGCAATTGAATTAGTAAAAGTTAAGGGCATTTTTTCGCGTGATGAATTAATACAAAAAACAATCACAACCCATTCAGCAGCTTATTTAAGAACCGCTGCTTATCAACCACCTATCTTTTCAAAAGTTTTTTCACAAAGAGCATTCGACTCCTTGTATAAAGCTGGTGTTTTTACCCCTCGTGAAAATCAAAAATTATCGCTTAACCCTACTGGTGTTTCTGGCTTTTCGCAATTTTTAAATGTTAGCCAATGGGTAAATTTTGTGGCGAATTAATTATTCCCTTTACCTTCTTTTTCAATATTTAAAAGATTAGATGTAGATGTTTTAAGCTCGTCAAGGCATTGTTGCAATATTTGTCTATCGTTTATGTACTCAGTATTATTATTCATTGAATTTAACATACTATCTAATTTCTGAACATACACAAACGTTTTAAAACAAGCTTTCGATATTTTTAATAATTCTTTCCACAAATTCCTAGTTTTCATCGCTTTTTCTAAAACTATTAATAAATCAGAATGTGTAAACGGTTTATCAATAAACTCCGTTACCCCTAAATGCAAAAAGCTTTTTGCATAATCTAAATCTAAATTACCAGAAACTAAAACAACTGGCGTATATAAATTCGTTTCTCGTAATTTTTGAGCAAAAACATAACCATCCATTTTAGGCATTTTTAAATCGGTAAAAATAACATCAATATCATTATTTTTTAAAAATTCTAAGGCATCTTTGCCATTATTATTTATATAAACAGTAAAATTTTCTTTTTCTATGACTTGTTTCATGAATTCAGTAATATCTTCTTCATCATCAATAACTAATATATTTCCTTTTTTTACATTTTTATCAACAATTTCTTCTTTTACTATTTGCTGAGTTGCAGTTACTTTTATTTTTTTGCCATTTAAAATGGCTT
>CAYSZE010000257.1:0-16745 GCA_964435255.1 uncultured Oligoflexia bacterium | reverse complement strand
ATTTCTGGATTACTAGACTTAATTGTCACTGATCCAAAAACTGGTGCTCTTGCAGAAGGTATTATTGATTATTATGGTAATGATGAAATTATTTATTTAGGTCCAGATGAGAATTTAACTGATGATTTAATTGTCTGGATTATTCAACATGCTTTGCATAGAAAATATAAATATGCTTATGCTTTTATGTCTTCAAAGCCTGACTTTGGTATTAACCATAAGACTTATGGAGTTACTTCTGAAGGTGTAAATGTTTATGTTGATAATGTCCTGCGTTATTTAGGATTACATAATTCTAATTTCAGAGTAAAAATGACAGGTGGTCCAGATGGAGACGTTGCAGGTAATGAATTAAATATTCTTTATCGTGAGTATGGAGATCGTTGTCGAATAGTTGCAATCGCCGATGGTTTTGGTGCTGCTTTTGATCCAAAAGGTTTAAATTGGTCTGAGTTAATTCGTTTATATAAAGAATCAAAGTCTATTGTTGAATTTAATCCAAATAAATTAAGTGGTGACAATAAAGCATATGTTATAGCAGCAAGTACAAAAGAAAATATGAAATTAAGAGATAGTTTATACGCAACTGCTGAAGCTGAAATATTTATTCCAGCTGGCGGAAGACCTTATACTGTTAAAGAAAGTAACTGGGATAAATATCTGTTACCTAGTGGTAGACCAAGTTCATTAGCAATTGTTGAAGGTGCTAATATCTTTTTTACCAAAGAAGCAAGACAAAAAATTGTAGATAGTGGTGTCATTGTTATAAAAGATAGTTCAGCAAATAAGGCTGGTGTGAGTTGCTCATCTTATGAAATAATTGCTTGTTTGACAATTTTACCAGAAGAATTCGCTGAAATTAAAGATATTTATGTTAAACAAGTTTTAGACATAATAAGAAGAAATGCTGATCTTGAAGCTAAATTACTATTTAGGGAATGGTTAAAAAATAAAAACGAAACAGATCTTGTTAAATTAAGCTATGAAATTTCTGCTGAAATAAATCAGGCAAAAGATATATTGTTAAATAAATTAAATGAACTTAATGATGATGAATTAAGTGCAGGTAAATATACATTTGTCTTATTAAAACATTGTCCAGCAATTCTTGTAGAAAAATATAAGGATAGGATTTTAAAAAGACTTCCTCGGGCCCATAAAATTGCTATTTTAAGTGCCCATATGGCAAGTCACGTCATTTATCGCGAAGGTTTAAATTGGCTTGAGTCTATGCAACCAGAGCAGATTTTTAAAGTGGCACTTGATTATATTGATGCAGAACGTAACATTGAAAAAATGGTTGTTGAACTTCAACATAGCAACCTTTCTTTCAAAGAACAAATTGTTGAAGTATTAAAAGCTGCTGGTGCTAAGCATCTTGCTTCAAGTAAGGCATGATTGAAAGCACAGCGGTTTATTATACAGGAGCTAGCTGTGCTAAATAGTTTTAATAAAAAAAATATTTTTTTTGCATTGGTTTTATTAGGGTGTTTTTTTATATTATTTCCTTATCTTGTGCCAATATTAATAGGAATTTCTTTAGCTTATTTATATGAACCTTTATTAGAAAAAGTAATTGTTAAGTATAAACTTAAAAAACAAATATGGAAAGCAATAATCAGTTTATTATTGGTTGTCATCACTCTTGCTGCGATAATTGCACCCATTTTATCTTTAATAACTTCTGGTTTTCAAGAATTAGGAGCTTTAATTAACTCACTAGATTCTGATTTAAAAAATCCAGAAATTATTAAACAAGCTACAAATAATTTAAGTGGTTTTCTAGATAGGTTTTCAATTCATTATTCTTCAGAGGAAATAATAATTAAAGGTACTGAAGTTCTAAAAAATGCGGGTACTTTTTTAGTGTCATGGTTTGGAACCGCTTTGACTGCAACACCAGGTGTTATCATTAAATTTATAATTTTTGTTTTAACTTGGTTCTTTTTTCTTATTTATGGCAAATCATATAGAAGAATACTATTACCAAAAATAATTCCTTGGGAAAATGAAAGAAAAATAATTGCAAAAAGCATAGCAGCCGTTTTAAAAGCCTTAATAGTTGCTAATGTTTTAGTATCTTGCATGCAGGCTATTGTCATAACTTCTGCATTAGCTTTTTTTAGCATACCACGTTTTGCTTTATTAGGAATTGTTGCCTTTTTTGCTTCGTTTATTCCAATCGTCGGGACAGCACCTATTATGTTAGGAGCTGCTGCTTGGTGTTATTTTAGCCAAGAAAGGCTAGGAGCGGCAATTGGAATTTTATTTTGTTCAGTTTTTGTCAGTATTATTGATAATTTAATGCGCCCCTTTCTGATGAAAGGAGGAGTTAATTTAAACTTTTTTTGGATGTTTTTAGCTATTTTAGGAGGCATGTCTCAGTTTGGAATGATTGGCGCTGTACTTGGACCAGTGTTTTTCTCTTTATTTATTGCATTTTTAAAACTTGAAGAAGAAGAAAACACAGCTTTAATGGCGCAATTAGAAGAAAACCCACCAAATCCATAAAAATATTATTTTATCTAAAATCATTCTATTAAAGTGTTTTTCTTTTTTTCAAGTCTACTGTAAAGAATGTAGGGTTATTGCTTCTTAAGGAATGATTCTTTGCTAGAAACTCTTTATGATTATGGATTCATAATGAACATTAAGACTAAGAAAAATAAGATACATTTTCAAGACTCCACCTATGTATTAGAGGATAACTTTCCATCTCAATACTTTGGGGTTGTTATCTTTGATATAGATGGTGATCATGACCCAGAAATTCTTGTCGCAAATGCGAATGGGAGTAACTTAATTTATAAGTATAACTCTGAGTCGCAAACATTTATGAATATAGCTCCTGATAATTTTCAAGCAAAAAAGCTTGCTACAATTAGCTTATGCGTAGGGGATTTTTTAGGTAATGGCACTCCAGCTATTTATATGATGCACTCTGATACTTTTTCTGGCATGAAAACTCAATATGATAGTCTCTTTGTTCAAGCAGAGCGCTCTAATAAACAGCTTATTTTTAAGGACTATTTAGGAAAAAAATCTCAGTTTAGCAATCCTTATTCTGGTCGGAGTGTGGCTGCTGTTGATTATAATGGTGACGGAAAACATTCTTTTTATGTAGTGAATTACAAAGCCCCAAGCTTATTTTATAATTTTAATTCTGAGCAGAGAAAAATTGAAGAAATTTCAATGAAATCAGGAATCAGGCAGTTTGCTGGGGGGAGAAGTATTTTAGCTCAATATATTACAAATAAAAGCGCATTAGATATTTTTGTTGGTAATGAAAACGATCCCAATGCCTTGTTTACGAAAATGGAAAACGGTGAATATAAGGAAGTGGCTGCAAATTTTGAATTATCAGATCATAAAAATCATGCGCGCGGTATTGCAATAGCTGATTTTGACGGAAATGGCTTAGCTGATTTGGTGATTGGGACTTGGGAAGGTGAAAATTCAATTTTTATCCAAACCAAGGAAGGTGAGTTTGAAAATTTATCTCCAGCTTTTTTTGGTGAGCCTAGAAGTATTAGAAGCGTGATTGTTGCTGACTTCGATAATGACGGAAATGAAGAAATATTTATTAATACGAATCGCAGTAGAAATAGAATGTTTCGCTATCTTGGAAATAAAGAATGGGAAGAATTAGATATTGGACCACTTGGGGCTAAAAATATCAATGGTACGGGAGCCGCTGTAGGTGATCTTACTGGCAATGGCTTTTTAGATATTTTCATAACTGTAGGTGATTATTTTCCAGGCGAAAACCGGCTTTTTTTAGGTGTGGCAAATGCAAATAAGTGGTTAAGAATACAGCCCTTAACCGTGAATGGTTTTCCCGCACTCGGAGCTAAAGTTCGTTTGCATATGAAAAATTTTAAGTCACAAACAAAGTATATTTGTTCTGGAAGTGGGTATTTGTGCCAAATGGAGCCCGTCGCTCATTTTGGGTTAGGAGCAGGAGAACCTGACATTGATAAAATTGAGGTGTTTTGGCCAGGTGATGGTCTAAATAAACCACCATATAGAGTCATTTCTGGTGTTCATGTTTCGCATAATTCTTTTATTCAAATTCCTTTTCCGAAGGATTAAGAAAGATTATTTAATGGATTTGCAAAATATAAAAGTAGTTCAAGCTGATTATGAATCAGCAGTAAATTATTGTTTTAAAATTTTACCAAAGGTTTCTCGTTCTTTTGCAATAGGAATTGAATTCTTAGCAGGTGAACTACAAAATGCAGTTTTAGTAGGTTATTTACTTTGTCGTATTATTGATACCATAGAAGACGATAAAAACTTACCTTGGGCATTAAAAGAAAAATATTTAAAAGAATTTTCGTTGTGTTTTGAAAAACAAAATTATTTAGTTAAATACCAAAAAATATCACAAGAAATACATGGTGATCATCATCATATAAATTTACTTTTTAATGTTGAGAAAGTTTTTTTAGTTTATCATAGCTTAAAAAAGCCTTCACAAGAAGTATTAAAAAAATGTGTATTAGAAATGGCCAATGGCATGGCATTATTTGTTCGAAATTATCCAGAGGGAATAAGAATAGCTTCTATTCCAGAGTATAAAGAATATTGTTATTATGTAGCAGGAACAGTAGGGGTTTTATTAACTGATTTGTGGAAAATTCATGGACGTAAAATAGATAATAACATTTTTAATGAATTAAGTAAAAATGCTGTTTTATTTGGTGAGGCTTTGCAAACAGTTAATATTTTAAAAGATATTTCTTGGGATTTTTATAATGAAAACTCGATATATATTCCTAAAAATGTGCTATTTGAACAAGGACTTAGTCATGAGAATTTTTTAGATAAAAAGAATAAAGTAAGATCTGAAAGTGCTGTTAAAGAAATGTTAGTTTTAGCGAACAAGGATATTGAATGTTCACTAAATTATCTTCAGGCAATACCTATTGCTAATTTTAGAATAAGATTCTTTTGTATTTTCCCATTATTATTAGCTATTGCTACATTAAATAAAATTAATAAATCGGATAATATGTTAACACCTGAAAAGGTTATAAAAGTTACCAGAAAACAAGTTGCATATATAAAAGTTTTTTCACTTTTCGCTTCCCTTTTTAATTTTCTGTTAAAAAATAATATTTTAGCTAAATTTAATTTCTTAAAGTAATATTATTTTACTTGACATTCGTAACTTATTAATTTATTTACTAAGAATAAAATATTAATAAATAAATAATAAGGGGTTAATAAGTTATGAAAAAAAATATTTTCTTTAAAGTTTTTTTATTTCTTTCATTATTTAACATTTTAAACCCAGCTAATGCACAATATTTTAAACCTCCAATAGATGGTTCTTGGCTTTATAAAAATGAGTTTAATATAAGTGATAATAAAAGTAGTAATGATAAAAAAGTTTTTGTATGTAAATATGAATTATTTTGGTAATGAAAATTCTTATTTTCTGAAGCATGTTTTTTCCTTTTAAAATAATGAAAATACCATTTTATAAAAATAAATTTTAATCATGACGCTTACTATAAATTCAAAAATTTTTTAATCTTCTAAAAGTAGCAAAGTAAAAAATTTTTATATTTTGAAGTTGGGTTATTTTATTTTGGCTGGAGAGAAGTATAAAATACATTTAAATATTTTTTAGAAATATAAAAGAATTTAATTAATTTTATTGACTATTTAGTCAAGCAGGATTATACTTAAGTTGTTCTTTTAATCGTCCCCTCCTGTTCTAAGCTCTTTAAATTAAAGTAGGTGTCACCATGAATATATTTACTTTTATTAAAGTTATGATTGCTATTATTTCTTGTGGTATATTTATTTTAAAAAACACCCAAACCTTTAAACAAAGTGACGAAAATAATATAACGAAGACAGCAAGTCTTAAAAAAAGTAACATTTATATTGTAAGTAAAAATTCATATTTTTAGTCACTAGATTTGAAGGGAAAGCTATGAATGTTAGAACATTTTTTATCATAATTGCTTTTTTTATTTCATTGTTTTTTTATTTGCACTCGAATACACTTTAAAATTTATATAAGATTAAAAGAACAAGCGCAGTTATTGAAACAATCCAATAGCTGCGCTTCCTTCTGAGCGAGGGTCAGAAAAACCAAAATAAACTTGATTTAATTTTTGTACTTCTGCAACTTGCAGAGATCCAAAGGAGCGATTTAATTTTAAGTTATGCCCCATTTTTATTAATTTTTCTAAAGTATCAGGACTTATTCCATCTTCATAGTAAAAAATGTCTGGCCATAATTGGCTATGAAATTTAGGTTTTGCAATGCTAGTTGCAATATTTTTATTGTAATCAATATAATTAACTAAAAAATTAAAAACCTGAGTAATGATTCTACTGCCACCTGGTGCTCCAAGAGCTAAAATAGGTTCTAATTTTTCATTTAGTACAAGTGTAGGACTCATAGAACTTAAAGGTCTTTTATTGGGAGAAATGGTATTTTTTTCACCTTGCACAAGACCATAAGAATTGGGTTTACCAACTTTTATAGTGAAGTCACCCATTTCATTATTTAAGAGAAATCCTGCATTTTTAACAACTTTTCCATTGCCAAATGAAAAATTTAAAGTATAAGTATTTCCAACCATATTTCCTTCACTATCAATAATTGAAAAATGAGTAGTATTTTGTTCTTCAAATTTAGAATATTTTTTACCAAATTTTTGTATATTATCTGATGTAGTGTGTTTACTAATATTTATTTTTTTTGCTAATTTGTAAGCATACTCCTTATTTGTCAGAGTTTTAATTGGATTATTTACAAAATTAGGATCTCCGAGTTTATTATTTCTATCAAAGTAAGCATAACTCATTACTTCATTCATTAAATGATAATATTTAGCTGAATTTAATGGATATTTATTTAATTCAAAGTTTTCTAAAATATTTAACATTTCAATTATTGTTACCCCTCCTGAACTTGGAGGCGGGACTGAAAAGATATTATATCCTCTATACTTTCCATAAACGGGTTCTTGTTCTTCTATATTATAATCTTCTAAATCTTTAATAGAAATGATACCACCATTTTGTCTCATTTCAGCAATTATTTTTTGTGCAGTCTCTCCTTTGTAGAAACCATCATTACCGTATTTTGAAATAAGTTTTAGAGTTTCAGCAAGGTCTTTTTGGACTAATTTATCACCTTCTTTTTTAGGTTCTGAGTTTTTAAAAAAAATCTTTTTTGTTTCAGTACTAGATGCTAATAGAGACTTTGATTCTGCTAAGGAATTTGCTAACGCATTATTTATAGTAAATCCATTTTCAGCAAGTTCGATAGCAGGTTTCATAACTTGTTCAAGAGATAACTTGCCATATTTTTTTTGAGCAAAATTTAGTCCATATACTGTACCTGGTACTCCCGATGACAAGTGACTTGTATCAACACTTTCGTTATTAATTTCTCCATTTTTATCAAGAAACATATTTTTACTTGATTGATTAGGTGCTTTTTCTCTATAGTTAATATTTACTGCTTTCTTTTCTTTGTTTAACCAAATCATCATAAATCCGCCACCTCCTATATTTCCTGCTTCAGGTAAGGTGACAGCAAGTGCATAACCAACTGCAACTGCGGCATCTATGGCATTCCCTCCCTGCCGTAAAATATCAATTCCTACTTTTGTGGCAATTTCTTCTTCACTGACAACTATTCCATTACGCCCAAATATGGGCTTAAAAATTTCAGTATTTTTTCCATTATTTTGAAACTGTGATGAATCAATCAAAGAGTAAGATGAATTTGTGATTAAAAACTGAATTAATACGAAAAATATAAATTTCTTTTTAAAATATATCATTTTATTTCCTTAGCTTTGATGTTATAAGATTTAGAAAGTATATAAAATATTTTTATACAATTCAATATTAATAAAAAAATTATTTTCTATTGAGTGCTATTTATGTTTAATTTATTCATATAAATAAGCAATATTTATGAAATATTGTAAAAATAAATTATTGACATTTATAGTAAATATTATAATGTGGTATTTGAAAATAATAGTAAATAAATCTGAGTTGTTTATGGACTGTGAAAATTACGGAGAAATTAACTCTTTATTAAATAAAGAATACAATGAATTTGTTAAAATTAGAAATAACATTTCTGGTTATCCTGAAAATCAAAAATTTTTTTATAAAAATATTAAAAAATTTTTAAACTTATCGCTAAATAATGTAGGTGATTCTTTTAGCGCATCTAATTATCCTTTAAATACTCTTAATTATGAAGCTGAAGTGATTTCTTATATAGCTGATTTGTATAATAAAAAAAGTGATTATTGGGGATATATAACTTCGGGTGGTACTGAAAGTAATTTATTTGCTATTCATTTAGCCCGATCCAAATTTTCAAAAGCTATAGTTCTTTTTAGTGAACATAGTCATTATAGTGTCTTGAAATCAGCAAAAGTTACGAGAAGTAAATATTCGATGGTATCTGTTTTGAGTAATGGAGAAATAAATTATGAAGATTTTTCAGAAAAAGTACAAGCGCATTCGAAATCTCCTCTAATTATAGTATTAAATTTGGGAACTACTATGACAGGTGCAATCGATAATATAAAACTAATTAAAGAAATTCTTATAAAAAATAGTGTAAGCAAATATTATATTCATTGTGATGCTGCTTTACATGGATTCTTACTCCCATTTAGCAATATTCCTGAATCAATTTGTTTAGACGAAATTGATAGTATTTCAATTAGCGGGCATAAATTTATTGGCTCTCCATTACCATGTGGAATATTTTTAACCCATAGTCATACAATAAATATAATTAAAAAAAATATTGACTATTTGAAAGCGAATGATTGTACCCTATTGGGTTCAAGAGAGGGGATATCAGCACTTATTTTATGGAATGCTATTAAACAAAATACGAAAGAAGAATTTCAAAAATTGGTCGACTATTGCTATGAATTATGTGAATATGCAGTCGCTAAAATGCTTAAAGTAGGAATAAGTGCGTGGGCGAATAGATTTTCTCCAATAGTCGTTTTTCCAAGACCTACCGATGAAACTATAAAAAAATGGTCAATAGCACCCTATAAAAATATTGCCCACATTATAACAATGCCTCATATGACGCGAAAAAAAATAGATCAAATAATTTCCGACCTTGTAAATGACATGAAAAAAAATTGAATTTTTAAAATTATAAAGTTCAATTAAAATAAAACTGTAATTTAAAAAGGAGGTCACATGAAATTACGAACGATACTAACTGTTCTTGCTGTTGTTACTTTTAGTTCAGCTCACACATTTGTCTACGCTGGTCCAGGCGGTGGCGGCGGCGGTGGCGGCAAGGGTGGTGGAGCTGGTGGTGGTAAAGGAGGAGGCGGCGGACAAGGTGGCGGTGGACAAGGCGGCGGTGGCAAAGCTGGCGGTGGTCAAGGCCCAGGTCAAGGCCCAGGTCAAGCTGGTGCAGACAAAGGGCAGGGAAAAGCTAAAGGTGATGATAAAGGAAAAGCTAAAGGTGATGATAAGGGAAATGCTAAAGGTGATGATAAAGGACAATCACCGCAGTAAATGGATTAAAGCTATTCAATCTTTAATTGCATATTGCCCCATTTTAGAATTTGATTTGAAATAATTTTGGTTGTAGTTAAAAATTATTCTATTGTTTTTTAATTGAACTGTTGTCATTGTATTCAAAATAATGGGATAATTTTTACTACCATGACCAAATGTATTCAGTTTGAATACGGGAACATTTATTTCTGTTGAAAATCGTTTTAATGCAATTTCAATATTCTCATCAGAACCAAGAAGATCACCAAAAATAATAGCTTTAGCATCTTTTAATAAATTAGCTTGTATTAAATGATTTAAAGATCTGTCTAAAGAATATCCTTTTAAATTAGTTTCTTCCAGAAAAATAATTTTATTTTTTGTTTGAATTTCCCATGAAGTACCTATGCTATTTGTGATAATTTCTAAATTTCCGCCAGTGCTTATTCCTGAAATTTCAATTGAGTTTTTTGCTATGTCATTTACTGCTTCAATATTTTTATAAGAAATAGTGTTTTGATTATTATTTAATATTTCATATATTAAGTTAAAATTATTTATATCTTTATCATTATCTAACAGGTCAGAAAGTGTAGAACCGTGAATAGTAATCCAATTCCATTTTTGAGTAAAAAAAAGATGAAGAAAAGTCACATCACTATATCCAATAAAAATTTTATCAACTTCAGGTTTTTTTAATTGTTCTAACTTTTCGTAAAGTCTAGCAGAGCCGTAGCCCCCTCTTAAAGTCCATATTATTTTATTATCATTATAAATAGCTTCTGTTAATTCATTAAATCTCGTTTTATCATTACTAGAATGATAAGGTATTTTGTTTTCATACATTTTCTCAGGTAGAAGTAAAAAAGAATTTAATTTTTTAAGTTCTGAATATTTATCTGTTTCTATAGAAGAAGCTGGAGAAATAGCATTTATTTTTATATTTTTGAAATTATTTTTGAAAATTATACTTTTTTTGTTATTTAAAACAACTTTATTTTGTTCAGTATCGTTTTTATTATAATAAGCATATACTTCAAAATTTATATTAGTAAATAAGTAGAATAAAATAAAATATATTACTTTCATATAACACCTTTAATTTTTATACAGTATAGTACTATTTAAAATGTTTCATATAGATAAAGGTAAAAAGAAAAAGTTTTTCTTAATGTAAAATTTGTGAATTTTAACAAATTCGATATAATCTTAATTAAACTAAATTCTGGAGATGGAAATGAATCTAATTATTTTTGTGGTTATATTTTTAGTGTTTTTTATAATACTATATGTCCTCCTTTATAAAAAAACCGTAACAGACTATTCATTTAAATACAAAAAATTATTAGAGTCAAATGAGGAATATGAAGCGGAAAATAGTGGTTTGAAAGATAAGATTTCTGAATTACTAAATAAAGCGTTAAAACAAGAAAATACGTTTACTGAGCTTAAACTAAAAAATTCATCACTTGAGCATGATAATGCTTTTTTAAAGCAAGAAATTTGCAGGCAGAAAGAATTTTTTGAAAGTATTAAACTTCAATCTAAAAATGAATTTGAAATTCTTGCAAATAATATTTTTGAGCATAAGTCAAAACTAATAGCAGATATGACAGAAAAAAGCATCTACAATTTGCTAACTCCTTTAAAAGAAAAAATAATATATTTTGAAAAGTCAGTTGATGATAAATATTTACAAGAAGTTAGAGAAAGAAATTCGTTAAAACATGAAATTGAAACTTTAATCAAACTTAATCAGCAGATGTCTGATGAAACAAAATCATTAACACAAGCACTTAAAGGTGATTCAAAGTTTCAGGGGGATTGGGGAGAGTTTATTTTAGAAAAAACCCTTGAGACTTCTGGATTAAGAAAAGGTTTTGAATACACTATACAAGAAACCTACACAGATAAAGAGGGGATTAAATATAGGCCAGATGTAATAATTCACTTACCTGATAATAAGCATATTATTGTTGATGCTAAAGTTTCTTTAAAAGCTTATGAAAATTATCGCACTGCGAGAGATGAAATAGATAGAAAAAAAGCTATAGATGAGCATATTATGTCGATAAAAAGACATATTTTATCTTTAGCAGAAAAACCATATACTGAACTTAAAGAACTGAATACTCCTGAATTTGTTTTTTTATTTATTCCTATTGAAAATGCATATGTTTTAGCAATGCAAAGTCAAAGAGATTTACCTGAATTTTCATGGTCTAAGAAGGTTGCTATTGTTACGGCAACAACTTTATTAACTAGTCTAAAAACAGTAGCTTCAATCTGGAAACTTGAAAATCAAAACAAAAATGCTCTTGAAATTGCTAGAGAAGGTGGAAAACTATATGATAAATTCGTAGGGTTTATGGATGATTTTGAAAGAATAGGAAAAACATTAGATTTAGGACAAAGACAGTATTCTGAAGCGTATAATAAATTAAAACATGGATCGGGAAATATATTTAAAAGAATTGAAAATTTAAGAGAACTGGGAGCCACTCCACAAAAACAATTAAAGCAAGAATTCATTGAATAGTAATGATTCTTGCTTTTTATTATAAAGTAAATTATTTGATATTAATTTTTCTAGTATCTTTTTGAGTTTCAGCTAATTTTTGTAGCTTAACTATTAATTCGCCATTATTCATTTCGGCTGATACATTCTCTTTATTTATCATACCTTCTGGTAGAGAAAATGATCTTTCAAAACTACCATAAAACCGTTCACGAATATGTGATTTTTCACTATTAATATTTTCTTCGAATTTTCTTTCGCCTTTAATCGTTAAAATATTATTAATAATGGATACATCAATATCTTCCTTTTTTGCACCAGGAATATCAGCTGCAATAATAATTTCTGAGTTTGTTTCCTTAATGTCAACTTGAGGGGACCACATATTATTTTTTGTTGCTAAGCTTCCAAATGGACTGTCATTAAAGACTGAATTAAAAAGTCTATTAATTTCAGTTTGTAAAGTTAAAAAGCCATCATTGCCAGAGCGAGGTGCAAGTTGCGATTGTTTTTTAAAAAGAGACATAATCTTACTCCTTCTATGAAATAGTTGATGTAAGTAACAGAATCTTCCTAGCAATTTTAATGTAATATCTTTTTACAAATTGTAAATAGTGTTTGAATAAAAAATATTGTTACTAAATTATAGTTATTGTTTATTTATTAACTTTTCTTTTTGAAAGATGTACTATTAAATAATAACTTTAAGTTGGTTTTAAAACAACAACTTTAGCTCTTCTTTTAACAACCCAAGTAGACTTGTCTTTATTAAAAAATGATATAGCTGGAACGGTCTCAGAGATCACTAACGATTTTATTTTTTCATTTTCGTCGAATATTCCTGCTTTTTGAGATAGTTTTATTAGACATTGAAATTCTTCTGGCGAACAGTGTTCAGTGACATCAGCTGTTTGTAATTCAGGTGCATATGCCTTCCATAAACTGTCTTCTATTTTATAATTGTATTTTTCTAATTTAAAATTTAATTGTGAAATTTGATGGCTCACAATTTGAATGTTTTTTTGCAATCTTAAAATATGTATTTCTGCTTCATTAGTATTTAATTTTTCATCAATAATATTAAAAAGAATAGTTTTAATTTGTTTTGATAAAAGGTTATTAATTAAAAACTGACGCATGAATTCAGCTATTTCTAATGTGCCTGAACTTTCAATGGTTTCAACATTTGAATTTGAAAAATTTGTTTTTGCTTGCACTAATTCTTGTGAAGCATTTTGAATAAAAAAGGTGGCTCTATCAAATGAATCCATGATCTTTTCATGTACAGCTTCTTGTTTTGCAGGAAGGTTTTCCATGATTTTCAGTCTATCTGTTATTGCTTGAATATTATTTTGCTGAAAACTTAGACATTCGGCAAGCTGATCGGAAAGAGCTTTTATGGACTCTATATTACGTTGATTCATCAGGATTAATTCTTGATTTTCTGCGCGAAGAGCATTTACTACTTTTTGACTTTCAAACCCAAATAATCTTTTAAATAATGAAGACTTTTCAGAATGATAAAAGTTTTTAGCGGCTGGAATTGGTTTAATAGCTGATTTTTGCATGGGTTTCATGTTCATTGAGACCTCCTCTAATCGCATGCAGAAGTATTTTATACTTTATAAAAGTCATCAGTCAAAAAAAAATGCTAAGATTTATCTCTTTAAAAACATAAAACATTTTAAATTTTTAAATAAAATTTTAATAACTGATAAATATGAATGTTACTTTTATAAAGTAGCAATACATTCAATTTCGACCATAACATCGAGTGGAAGTTTCGCAACTTGAACAGTAGATCGTGCAGGAGCATGGCCTTTAAATAAGCGTTCATAGACACCATTCATTTTTTGAAAGTCGTCCATGTTTTTTAAAAATACTGTCGTTTTTACAACTTTATCTAAGGATGATCCTGCATGAATTAAAATAGCTTCCATGTTTTTAAATACTTGTTCAGTTTGCGTTTCAATGGTTGCGGCTTCAACTTTCATTGAACTCGGATTTAAAGGAATAGAACCAGAACAATAAACCATATTTCCTAAAACAATAGCTTGTGAATAAGGGCCAATTGCTTTTGGTGCATTTTCGGTAGCAATAATTTTCATAAAAAATTTTCCTTAACTGATTGCTTCATAAACCTAAACATTGTTCTATATGAGATTAAGTTAATTCACAAGATGATAAGAGTCAGGCATTTATTTCAAAATTTGTGCTTTTTGAATAATTGAAGTTGTACTTCTTCCTGGTAGTAAAGATATATGCTCTACACTTCCGCCCCAAGAAAGAACCTCTTTTGCGCCAATTGTATTTTCGATAGTATAATCTGCCCCTTTAATTAAAACATTTGGTTTTAATGTTTTTATGATTTCAAGTGGGGTGTCTTCGTCAAATATCACGATATAATCAATGCATGCTAAGGAGGCTAAAATAGCTGCTCGATCATTTGCATTTTGTACAGGTCTTGAGGGACCTTTTAATCTCGATACGCTATTATCAGAATTTAAACCGACAACTAAAATATCTCCTCTTGCTCTCGCTTTTTGTAAGTAATCGACATGACCAGCATGTAAAATATCAAAACAGCCATTAGTAAAAACAGCTTTTTTATTTTGTTGTTGTAAATCTTGGATAAGTGTAGCTAAAGGCTGTAATGGCATCACTTTTTCTGGATGAATAGCTTCATTTCTATTTTTAATCGCTTCTAAAAATTCTGCTAAAGTAATTGTTGCTGTTCCTGCTTTACCGCAAGCAATTCCAGCTGCAATATTTCCAAGTTCTGTTGCTCTTGCGAGAGGTAAATGCGCCGCTAAACTCATTGCTAAAAATGATATTAATGTGTCGCCAGCCCCAGAAACATCTGCAACTTGTAAAGCATGAGTGTCTATTTTTAATATTCCTGTTATATCTTTTCCTTTACTCATAACACCATTTTCGGAAAGACTCATAACAAGATTTTCGCAACCGCTCGCTTCTAGATAACAATCAGCAATAGTTTCAATTTCATCATAAAAAGATTGGGGAATGAAGCCTGGTTTTAATACCTTTAGCACAGAACGCCCTTCATTCAGATTCGGTTTTATCACTGTAGAACCTGAGTATCTAAAAACGTCTTCGCTTTTAGGATCGGTTACAACGGGAATTTCATATTGTTTGCTTAGTTGGATCAAAGACTTAATAAGTGTTTTTGTTAAAAAACCTTTACCATAATCAGAAATAATAAGACAACGATTGCCACCTTGTTGAAGAAATTTTTCATACAGTTGAATGATTCGTGTTTCTTCTTCTGTTGTAAGTTGAACAATTTTTTCTTTGTCAATTCTGACTATTTGTTGCGAGCCCGATGCTAATAAACTTCCTGAAACAATGCGCATTTTTGTAGTTGTAGGCACATTTTTTGAGATAATAATTGAGGTTGTATCTATATTAAAATCTTCCAGTATCCCTTTTAAAATATTTGCTTCAGCATCATTGCCAATGCGTCCACACAAAAAAGCAGCACCACCAATACTTGCGATGTTTGCCGCTACATTACCCGCACCTCCAGGAACAGCCCTGCGCCCTGTTTCTAAAACAACAGGAACGGGGGCTTCTGGTGAGATTCTCGACACTTTACCTTCTATATAGGTGTCGAGAATGATGTCACCAGCTACAAATATTCTTGTATTTTTAAGTGCTAATGCATCTTCAGGCGTAGAGTGTTTATCGTAAATGGACATGTAAAGAGATCCCCATCAAAATAAGAATAGTTTCCCAATCTTTTAATTGAAGTATCAGTTTGGTTCTTGAAACTCAAGGACAATAAAGAAATTGTCACGGGGCATGTTCCCAGTATTTTCAGACGTATAGAGATTTTGGTACTGTAATTCAAGCCACTGGGAAACATACGTCTTATCTAGAATTTGCAACTGGGTTAAAAAAGCTTTTTCTATTATTCTATCTAAATATTGATTGTTATTTTCTAACGGAATAAATTTTGCTATAGAAAATGTTTTAGTTAAATTATCATTTGTTTTTAAATTAAAAGAAACTTTATATCGTTTTGGAAATAAATTCTGACCAAGCACACTCTTGGGTAATTTTAGATTGCCAAACGGATTTATTATTTTAGCACTATAATTTAAGTCTTTTTCTTGTGAGTTTATCTTTTCTTCTGAATTTACAGTGCCAAGATTGCTTATTTCTTCTTTATGTTGTTCATGGATAACAAGATTTTTTTTATGACTTATGGGTTTTGTCTTTTTATTTTCTTTATTTGATATTTGCATTTTGGGCAAGTTTATTGCTTGCTGTGAAATATTTAAACTTTGGTTAGTGCTTACAATATTTAAGTGTACTATATTTTTGTCATGAGAGGCTGAGTATGGAATATTTTTTTTATTGTTATTGTAAAATAATATAAAAATACAAAAATGTATAAAAAAGGAACAAAAAATAGCTCCATAAAGGAAGAAAATATTTTTATTCTTGTTTTTTTTCACCTCTAGTAGATTCATGTTATTCTTTCTAATAAACAATTTGCCTAATGGTGCTTCTGGTTTTTAACCAATTGCAAACTTATGGGGAATATAATGTCAAAACAAGTAAAGGTCATCCTATTATTATTGCTTGGAGTGCTATCTGCTGTCAGCGCAATATTTATCTTAATTACGCAAAATGAGAGCTTAGAAATTAAAAAGTCTTTGCCTAATTTAGG